>NZ_JACASJ010000002.1:0-121360 GCF_013391025.1 Enterobacter sp. SECR19-1250
GATTTTTTCGACAGAGTGGCACTTTTCTCCACCAACCAGTCATGCAGGGATATCAGCAACGGTTTACTTCGGGACCGTCTGGCGGCCAGCCGCTGAGATGCCGGAAGGCCGCGTATTTCCTCTTCTATCGCGTATAACTCACTGATGCGCTTCAGAGCCTCCTCTGCTGTGGCCGTCCGGGTGCTGATATAGACGTCATGGATTTTGCGCCGCGCATGAGCCCAGCATGCCGCTTCTGTCAACGGGCCACCTTCACGCTCTGCGCTGAACAACCTGTCGTACCCTGCGAAGGCATCTGCCTGCAGCACGCCATGATAGTGCCGAAGATGTTGCTGAGGGTGTTTCCCCTGTCGGTCCGGTGAGAAGGCGAACCATGCCGCTGGCGGATCTGATGAACCCGCGCTTCTGTTATCACGGACATATGTCCAGATACGCCCGGTTTTCGTCTTCTTTCTGCCCGGCGCCAGCACGGGCACCGGAGTGTCATCCGTATGCAGTTTGCGGCAGTCCATCACGTAGTGGTAGAGGGCTTCATCCAGCGGGGCCATTAACCGGCAGCACGCATCCACCCAGTTGGAGAGCAGCGCACGACTCAGATCCACACCCTGACGGGCAAAGATTTCGCACTGGCGATACAGCGGCAGGTGTTCACAGTATTTGGCCGTTAACACGCGGGCCAGCAGACCCGGCCCGGCGATGCCCCGGTCGATAGGACGTGAGGGCGCTGGCGCTTCAACGACGCAGTCGCATCGGGTACAGGCCTTTTTCACTCTGACCGTGCGGATCACTTTCAGGGCGCTGGAGACCAGCTCCAGTTGCTCCGCGCTGACTTCGCTGAGATAGGCCATATCACTACCGCAACCAGGACAGCTGGTTTCAGCTGGCTCCAGTCTGTTTATTTCGCGGGGAAGATGTTCCGGTAACGGGCGACGATGACGGGACTGGCGCAACTGACGCGGAACCTGCTGATCATTGTCCCGGCCGTTGTAACGATCGCTTTGCTGCTCCTGCTGTTTCAGCAGGGCTTCGGCTTCTTCGACCTGCCGGCGTAGCTTTTCTGAACGGGTACCGAACAGCATTCGGCGCAGTTTTTCTATCTGAGCCCGCAGATGTTCTATTTCACGCTCTTCGTTCTCTATTTTCTCTTCTGCGCGGGCCAGCGCCGAACGCAGGAACGACTCAGTCTCAGCAACGAGACTGAGCTGGCTGTCTTTCTGGCGAAGCGCGTCTTCCAGCGCAGCGATACGGGCGAGATAGTCCTGACTCATGACCCCATTTATAATGCGGTCATGCGCTTTTTACAACATCGTCAGTGAGTTAAGGCGTGCAGTTTTAGGTTGCCGCCAGTCCAGCTTATCGAGGAGCATGGCGAGTTGTGAGCGGGTGATGGCGATTTTGCCGTCGCGTACAGCAGGCCAGACGAACTGTCCCTCTTCCAGACGTTTGGTAAACAGACACAGACCGTCAGCATCAGCCCAGAGGATCCTCACGGTGTCACCTTTACGACCACGGAAGATAAACAGGTGGCCGGAGAACGGATTGTCATCAAGAACATGCTGGACCAGTTCGCCCAGACCATTGAAGGACTTACGCATATCGGTGACCCCGGCAACCAGCCAGATACGAGTGCCTGACGGTAAGGGTATCATCGGCTCCTCCCGCTCAGCTCGCGGATCAGCGTTTTCAGAAGTGCAGGTGATAAATCCCCGGACAGACGCAGGCTGGCACCGCCGACAGTCACCTCGCATGTCATGGCCTCGCGGCAGGCTGGAGCGGCGGATTCATAGTGCGGCTCAGCATGGTGTGACAGGACCATATCAGGCAAGACAACGGGGATAACAGAGTCTTGCTCTCTGATTGACCGTTGTATTTCATCGGGCAGAAGATGTCTGTAACGCTGGCGCCAGGTAAACAGCAGATTGTCATTAATTCCATTATCCCGCGCCAACCGGGCAACACAGGCTCCAGGCTGATATGACTTTTCGACGAGAGCCAGCTTAAAGTCCATTGAGTAGGACGCCCGCGCCCTGCGGGGCTGAAGAGTGTTTGACATTGATAGAGTCCATTAACGTTAATAAGAGGACTCTATCATCGTCAATCGTTAGTAATCGCAACAGGCGGCAGTGGCTTGACGCTTACCATCTTTCCTGCTTTCGCGGGCAGCAGTGGAAATGGCAGGGGCTAACATTGACCGTTCACTGGCCACCGGCTGGATCCACTGCCCAGGGTAACAATCGCTCCTGCGTGGTTAAAATTGATGACGGTGAGCAGAGTGTTTTGCTGACAGGGGACATTGAAGCGCAAGCGGAACAGGCTATGCTTAGCCATTACTGGCGTTATCTGACGTCAACGGTGATACAGGTGCCACACCATGGCAGTAATACCTCCTCATCGTTGCCGCTGGTACAACGGGTGGGAGGCGAAATCGCGCTGGATTCTGCGGCCCGTTACAATGCGTGGCGATTCCCGTCAGTGAAGGTGGTGAAGCGTTATCGAAAAGAGGGCTATGTCTGGCACGATACCCCACATTCGGGCCAAATATCGGTGACGTTTTCGCAACATGCCTGGCAAATCCGACGGTTGCGGGAGCAATATTTACCGCGTTGGTATCATCAGTGGTTTGGCGCGCCCGTCGATAACGGGTAGAATATGCGGCTATTTCAACAGATGCTGGTTTTTTGAATGCATAACGACAAAGATCTCTCCACGTGGCAAACCTTCCGCCGACTCTGGCCGATGATTGCACCTTTTAAAGCAGGTTTAATCGTGGCGGGTATAGCGTTAGTTCTCAACGCAGCCAGCGATACTTTTATGTTATCGCTCCTCAAACCGTTACTGGATGACGGTTTTGGTAAAACGGATCGCTCAGTGTTGCTATGGATGCCTCTGGTGGTGATCGGACTGATGATCTTACGCGGTATCACCAGCTATATTTCCAGTTATTGCATCTCCTGGGTGTCAGGAAAAGTGGTCATGACAATGCGCCGTCGGCTGTTCAGCCACATGATGGGCATGCCGGTGGCCTTCTTTGACAAACAATCGACAGGTACGTTGTTGTCACGTATCACCTATGACTCAGAACAGGTGGCATCCTCTTCCTCCAGCGCACTGATTACCGTTGTGCGTGAAGGTGCGTCAATTATCGGTCTGTTCGTGATGATGTTCTATTACAGCTGGCAGCTGTCGCTGATCCTCATCGTGCTGGCTCCGGTTGTTTCTGTCGCGATCCGCGTCGTCTCAAAGCGTTTTCGCAATATCAGTAAGAATATGCAGAATACGATGGGGCAGGTGACCACCAGCGCTGAACAGATGCTGAAAGGACATAAAGAGGTGTTGATTTTCGGCGGGCAGGAGGTCGAAACAAAACGCTTCGATAAAGTCAGCAACAAAATGCGTCTGCAGGGGATGAAAATGGTCTCGGCCTCTTCAATCTCTGATCCCATTATTCAGCTGATTGCCTCTCTGGCTCTGGCATTCGTCCTGTATGCGGCAAGCTTCCCGAGCGTAATGGAAACGCTGACGGCGGGGACCATCACCGTTGTGTTCTCTTCCATGATTGCGCTGATGCGTCCGCTGAAGTCGCTGACCAACGTTAACGCCCAGTTCCAGCGCGGGATGGCAGCATGCCAGACGCTGTTCAGCATCCTGGATTCTGAGCAAGAGAAAGACGAAGGTACTCGCGTCATTGAGCGCGCAAAGGGCGATGTCGAATTCCGCAACGTGACCTTCACTTACCCTGGCCGTGAAGTTCCAGCATTACGTAACATCAACCTGACCATTCCGGCAGGCAAAACCGTTGCACTCGTCGGCCGTTCCGGTTCGGGTAAATCGACGATTGCCAGCCTGATTACCCGTTTCTACGACATCGATCAGGGTGAAATTTTGTTAGACGGTCACGACCTGCGGGAATACACCTTGCAGTCGCTGCGTAACCAGGTTGCGCTGGTGTCTCAGAACGTGCATCTGTTCAACGATACTGTTGCGAACAACATTGCCTATGCGCGCACTGAAGAGTACAGCCGCGAGCAGATTGAAGAAGCCGCTCGCATGGCCTATGCCATGGACTTTATTAACAAGATGGACAACGGCCTGGATACCATCATCGGTGAGAATGGGGTTCTGCTCTCCGGTGGTCAACGCCAGCGTATCGCCATCGCCCGTGCACTGCTGCGTAACAGCCCTATTCTGATCCTTGACGAAGCAACCTCTGCTTTGGATACAGAATCTGAACGTGCAATTCAGTCTGCGCTGGATGAACTGCAAAAGAACCGTACATCACTGGTGATTGCGCACCGCCTGTCAACGATTGAACAGGCTGACGAAATCGTTGTTGTGGAGGATGGGGTCATTGTAGAACGCGGTAGCCATGCCGATTTACTGGCACAGCGTGGTGTTTACGCTCAGCTCCATAAGATGCAGTTCGGCGAATGATTGCCCGCATCTGGTCCGGTGAGTCCCCGCTGTGGCTGCTGCTTCTGCCGCTCTCCTGGCTGTATGGTCTGGTGAGCGGCATTATCCGTCTGCTTTACCGTCTGGGGCTAAAGCGGGCGTGGCGTGCGCCAGTGCCGGTTGTCGTGGTGGGCAACCTCACGGCAGGGGGGAACGGTAAAACCCCTGTGGTCATCTGGCTGGTTGAGCAACTGCAAAAGCGCGGCATCCGCCCCGGCGTGGTGTCGCGAGGTTACGGCGGCAAAGCGGCGCACTATCCACTGCTCCTGACGCCGGACACGACGACCGCCGAGGCGGGGGATGAGCCGGTATTGATTTATCAGCGCACTGGCGCGCCTGTCGCAGTCTCTCCGGTGCGTAGTGATGCTGTTCAGGCGTTGCTTGCCGAACACGACGTGCAAATAATTATTACCGATGACGGTCTGCAGCATTACGCGCTGGCGCGTGATAAAGAGATTGTGGTCATTGATGGCGTCCGCCGTTTTGGCAACGGCTGGTGGCTGCCTGCAGGCCCCATGCGTGAACGCGCTTCGCGCCTGAAGTCCGTGGATGCGGTGATTGTTAACGGCGGTGTGGCACAGCCGGGGGAGATCCCGATGCAACTCCAGCCAGGCATGGCAATTAACCTGTTGACCGGTGAACGACAGGCCGTTTCCCGGCTACCGGCGCTGGTCGCGATGGCTGGTATTGGTCATCCTCCGCGTTTCTTCGCAACGCTGGAACAGTGTGGTGCCCGCCTTGAAAAACGTGTTCCGCTGGCCGATCACCAGGTGCTGGTGGCGGAGCAGGTAGACGCGTTGACAACATCCGGTCAGACATTAATTATGACCGAAAAAGATGCGGTGAAATGCCGCGCTTTTGCGAAAGAAAACTGGTGGTATCTGCCGGTTGACGCTGAACTCAGCGGCGAGCAACCGGAACACTTGCTCCAGGAACTGATTGCGTTGGTGCATTAAGAGCTTACGCGGTTCTGGTGGCGCTTTGACTGACAGGAAAACGCATGTCTTTACCGCAACTCTCGCTTTCAGCCGCACGTAACTTGCACCTTGCCGCGCAAGGACTTCTTAAAAAGCCCCGTCGCCGCGCGCAGCCTGCCGATATCCTCACTACCGTGCAACGCATGTCGTTGTTGCAAATCGACACCATCAACATTGTGGCTCGTAGCCCCTACCTGGTGCTGTTCAGCCGGCTGGGCAATTATCCGCCTCAGTGGCTCGATGATGCGCTCAGCAAGGGAGAGCTGATGGAATACTGGGCACATGAAGCCTGTTTCCTGCCCCGCAGCGATTTTGCCCTGGTTCGCCATCGTATGCTTGCCCCGGAAAAAATGGGCTGGAAATACCGGCAGGCGTGGATGCACGAGCATGCGGCTGAAATTGAGCAGCTCATTGCCCATATCGCGGAAAAGGGGCCAGTACGTTCCGCGGATTTTGAACATCCACGAAAAGGGGCAAGCGGCTGGTGGGAATGGAAACCGCACAAGCGTCATCTCGAAGGGTTGTTTACATCAGGCAAGGTGATGGTAGTCGAGCGGCGTAATTTTCAACGGGTGTACGACCTGACGCAGCGGGTGATGCCTCACTGGGACGACGAGCGCGACCTGCTCACACAGGAGGCAGCCGAAGCCGTCATGCTTGAAAACAGCGCCCGCAGTCTGGGTATTTTCCGTCCGCAATGGCTGGCCGATTATTACCGTCTCCGACAGCCCGCGCTGAAACCGTTGCTGGATAACTGGCAGCGTGAACAGCGGGTTATCCCGGTCTCTGTAGAGAAGTTGGGCGAGATGTGGCTGCATGCGGATTTACTCCCGCTGCTGCCACAAGCTGAAGCAGGTAAACTTCAGGCAACCCATAGCGCGGTGCTGTCACCTTTTGATCCGGTGGTCTGGGACAGAAAACGGGCCGAGCAGCTGTTTGATTTCAGCTACCGGCTGGAGTGCTACACTCCCGCGCCAAAGCGCCAGTACGGTTACTTTGTTTTGCCCCTGCTGCACAAGGGACAACTGGTAGGGCGCATGGATGCCAAAATGCACCGTAAAACCGGCACGCTAGAGGTCATTGCGCTGTATCTGGAAGAGGGCGTCAGGATAACCGCGCCCCTGGAAAAAGGGTTAACATCCGCCATTAATGATTTCGCCTGCTGGCAGAAGGCCTGCGAAGTGACGCTGGGCCGCGTGCCTGACGGACTCTTTACATCCTGTCGAAGTGGCTGGGAAACAGGCACGCCCTGAAAAGGGAATGTGATAAGCTTTAGCGATTACCCATACGGAGGAACTATGGATCACCGTTTACTTGAAATTATTGCCTGCCCGGTGTGCAACGGCAAACTCTACTATAGCCAGGACAAACAAGAGCTGATTTGCAAACCGGACAGCCTGGCTTTCCCGCTGCGTGACGGTATTCCGGTACTGCTGGAAAACGAAGCCCGCTCCCTGGTAGCTGAAGAGAGCAAACCATGAGCTTTGTCGTCATTATTCCTGCCCGTTACGCCTCAACGCGTCTGCCGGGTAAGCCGCTGGTAGATATCAACGGCAAGCCAATGATTGTGCATGTCCTTGAACGCGCCCGTGAGTCCGGCGCTGACCGTATTATCGTGGCCACCGATCATCCTGATGTTGCGCGTGCGGTTGAAGCCGCAGGCGGGGAAGTGTGCATGACCCGCGCCGATCACCAGTCTGGTACTGAACGACTGGCTGAAGTGGTTGAGAAATGCGCATTCAGCGACGATACGGTAATCGTTAACGTGCAGGCCGACGAACCGATGATCCCGGCGGCGATTATTCGTCAGGTGGCGGAAAACCTGGCGCAGCGTCAGGTTGGCATGGCAACTCTCGCGGTACCTATCCACCACGCGGAAGAAGCGTTCAACCCGAACGCGGTGAAGGTCGTGACGGATGCGGAGGGCTATGCGCTCTATTTCTCCCGTGCCACCATCCCGTGGGATCGTGATCGCTTTGCGGTGTCCAAAGAGACCATTGGCGATACCTTCCTGCGCCATATTGGCATCTACGGCTATCGCGCGGGCTTTATTCGCCGCTATGTAACCTGGACACCGAGTCCGCTGGAGCATATTGAAATGCTGGAACAGCTTCGTGTGCTCTGGTACGGCGAAAAGATCCACGTTGCCGTCGCCGAAGTGGTGCCTGGTACAGGCGTAGACACCCCAGAAGATCTTGAGCGCGTTCGCGCTGAATTGCGTTAATCCTTGCGGCATCCCTCTTTTGGGAGGGATGCACTCCTCCGTTTATTTACTCTTATCTTTTCCATAATTGATCTCCGCAGGGTGACATCTGCGTCCTGCGCGCTCATTATAAAAGCAGTAGTCTTAATGGGGGTAATCTCATATGGAACAGCTGCGTGCCGAACTGAGTCACCTGCTTGGCGAGAAGTTAAGCCGGGTGGAATGTGTAAGTGAAAAGGCAGATACCGCGCTCTGGTCGTTGTACGACAGTCAGGGAAACCCAATGCCGCTGATGGCCCGAAGCTTTACCTCGCCGGGTGTGGCCAGGCAGCTCGCCTGGAAAATTTCAATGCTCGCGCGGCAAGGAACCGTGCGTATGCCGACGGTTTACGGAGTGATGACGCATGAAGAGCACCCCGGTCCGGATGTTCTGCTGATTGAGCGTTTACGCGGAGTATCCGTTGAAGCCCCGGCGCGTACACCGGAGCGCTGGGAACAGCTGAAAGACCAGATTGTGGAGGCTCTGCTGGCCTGGCACCGGCAGGATAGCCGTGGCCTTGTGGGACCCGTCGACAGCACTCAGGAAAATCTCTGGCCGCTGTGGTATCGCCAGCGGGTGGAGGTGCTGTGGGGAACGCTTAATCAGTTCAACAACACCGGCTTGACCATGCAGGATAAACGTATCCTGTTCCGCACCCGGGAGTGTTTACCGGCGCTGTTTGAGGGCTTTAACGACAACTGCGTGTTGATACACGGTAATTTTACCCTGCGTAGCATGCTTAAAGATTCTCGTAGCGATCAGCTTCTGGCAATGCTGGGGCCAGGGGTCATGCTCTGGGCTCCGCGCGAGTATGACCTGTTCAGGCTCAGCGACAGCGCGGCCGCTGAAGGCTTGCTGTGGCACTATCTGCAGCGCGCGCCCGTTGCGGAGGCGTTTCTCTGGCGGCGCTGGCTTTATTTATTGTGGGATGAAGTGGCGCAGCTGGTGAATACCGGACGTTTCAACCGCGCCAACTTTGACCTTGCGACAAAATCACTCCTGCCCTGGCTCGCCTGAGGAGCCTTTCAGCCACTGCCAGACGCGTCCCAGCGTCTCATAGCCGACGCGATCGCTATGCATCAACCACATCGGGGACGGGATCACCCGTTCCCATGGGTTGAGCGGGGCGTTAATGGCCATCTGGTTCGCCGGCGCGGGAAGCGGGTGCAGTCCTTGTTTTTCGAAGAAAATCATTGCCCTTGGCAGATGCGAAGCAGATGTAACCAGTAAGAACGGAACATCGCCAATAGCCTGTTTCACCGCTGCGGCTTCTTCTTCGGTATCTTTCGGACTGTCCAGCGTGATAATAGCGGAGCGCGGCACGCCGAGGGATTCCGCCACCCTGGCGCCGGCTTCAGCCGTGCTGACCGGGTTGGTTTTGGCTGGCGCGCCGGTGAAGATCATTTTTGATCCCGGATTAGCCAGCCACAGGCGAATACCTTCGTTCAGGCGCGGCAGGCTGTTATTGATCAGGTTGGAGCTGGGGGCCCAGTTTGGATCCCAGGTATACCCACCGCCCAGCACCACGATGTACTCCACTTTCTGGTTTCCCTGCCAGGTTGGGTAGGTGTTTTCGATGGGACGTAACAGTTTGTCTGCGACGGGTTGCAGGCTCAGCAGCAGCAGTACCAGCCAGCCGAAGGTGATCAGCGTTTTGCCACTTTTCTGAAAGCGACTAAACCACACCAGCCCCAGCCCCAGCGCGATGATGAGCAGCAGTAGCGGAAGGGGAAGCATCATGCCTCCAATGTATTTCTTCAGGGTAAAAAGCATCCTTTTTGGTTCCTTTTTTAACCATATAGCAGGCGAATACCCGTGATATTACACCAGAGAGGTTCATTCTCCGCGCGGGTGTGACAAAATAGCGGTTTTGCAGTTAGCGAGTGGAACTCTCCCAATGCGGGATCGCAATTTTGATGACATCGCGGAAAAGTTTTCGCGCAACATATACGGCACCACAAAAGGGCAGTTACGTCAGACGATCCTCTGGCAGGATCTGGACACCATTCTGGCCACGTATGGCGGTCAAACGTTGCGCGTGCTTGACGCCGGAGGCGGTGAAGGGCAGACGGCCATAAAAATGGCTGAGCGCGGTCATCACGTCACACTTTGCGATCTTTCTGCTGAGATGGTTGCGCGTGCCACGCGTGCAGCAGAGGAGAAAGGTGTGAGCGACAACATGCATTTTGTACAATGCGCCGCTCAGGACATCGCACAGCATTTGGAAACCCAGGTTGATCTGATATTGTTTCATGCGGTGCTGGAATGGGTAGCCGATCCGTTAAGCGTGTTACAAACCCTGTGGTCGATGCTACGCCCGGGCGGTACGCTGTCGCTGATGTTCTACAATGCTAACGGCTTCCTGATGCACAACATGGTTGCGGGCAACTTCGACTATGTTCAGGTCGGAATGCCGAAAAAGAAAAAGCGCACGCTTTCCCCGGACTATCCGCGCGATCCCCAGCAGGTTTACGGCTGGCTGGAAGAGATTGGCTGGCAGATAACCGGGAAGACGGGCGTCAGGGTGTTTCATGATTATCTGCGTGAAAAACACAAACAGCGTGACTGTTTTGACACCTTAACAGAATTAGAAACGCGGTATTGCCGTCAGGAACCGTTTATCAGTCTTGGCCGCTATATTCACGTCACCGCGCACAAGCCGCAGATGCAAGGATAACCTATGAGTGAATTTTCCCAGACAGTCCCCGAACTGGTTGCCTGGGCCAGGAAAAATGATTTCTCCATCTCGCTGCCGGTAGACAGACTCTCTTTCCTGCTGGCGGTTGCCACGCTGAACGGCGAACGGCTCGATGGCGAAATGAGCGAGGGTGAACTGGTGGATGCGTTCCGCCATGTGAGTGATGCGTTTGAGCAAACCAGCGAAACCATTAGCGTGCGTGCCAACAACGTAATCAACGATATGGTGCGTCAACGTCTGCTGAACCGCTTTACCAGCGAGCAGGCGGAAGGTAACGCCATTTATCGACTGACGCCACTGGGCATCGGCATTACCGATTACTACATCCGCCAGCGTGAGTTTTCCACGCTGCGTCTTTCCATGCAGCTCTCGATTGTGGCGGGTGAACTCAAGCGTGCAGCCGATGCCGCGGATGAAAACGGTGATGAATTCCACTGGCACCGTAACGTCTACGCGCCGCTGAAATATTCGGTAGCGGAGATTTTTGACAGTATCGATCTGACCCAGCGTCTGATGGACGAACAGCAGCAGCAGGTGAAAGATGATATCGCGCAATTGCTGAATAAAGACTGGCGTGCGGCCATCTCCAGCTGTGAGTTGCTGCTGTCGGAAACCTCCGGCACGCTGCGTGAACTGCAGGATACGCTGGAGGCTGCAGGCGATAAACTCCAGGCCAACCTGCTGCGCATTCAGGATGCGACCATGGCACATGACGATCTGCATTTTATCGACCGTCTGGTCTTTGATTTGCAGAGCAAGCTCGATCGCATCATTAGCTGGGGCCAGCAATCGATTGACCTGTGGATCGGTTACGATCGTCATGTACATAAATTTATCCGTACCGCCATCGATATGGATAAAAACCGCGTCTTTGCTCAGCGTCTGCGTCAGTCTGTTCAAACCTACTTCGATGCGCCGTGGGCGCTAACCTACGCCAATGCCGATCGTCTGCTCGATATGCGTGACGAAGAGATGGCGTTGCGTGATGAAGAGGTAACCGGTGAGCTGCCACCGGATCTGGAGTACGAAGAATTCAACGAAATTCGTGAGCAACTTGCGGCCATGATCGAAGAACAGCTCGCTGTCTACAAAACCAGACAGGTACCGCTGGATCTTGGTCTCGTGGTGCGCGACTATCTGGCGCAATATCCTCGCGCGCGCCACTTCGACGTTGCCCGCATTGTGGTAGACCAGGCGGTTCGCCTGGGTATCGCGCAAGCAGATTTCACCGGACTGCCGCCGAAGTGGCAGCCGATTAACGATTACGGAGCCAAGGTACAGGCGCATGTCATTGACAAATATTGAACAAGTGATGCCATTAAAGCTGGCACAGGCGCTGGCGAATCCGTTATTTCCGGCGCTGGACAGCCAGCTGCGTGCCGGTCGTCATATTGGCCTCGACGAGCTGGATAATCACGCCTTTTTGATGGACTTCCAGGAGTATCTGGAAGAGTTTTACGCACGCTATAACGTTGAGCTTATCCGCGCGCCGGAAGGTTTCTTCTACCTGCGTCCGCGTTCCACCACGCTTATTCCGCGCTCCGTGCTCTCCGAGCTGGATATGATGGTCGGCAAAATTCTGTGCTACCTCTACCTCAGCCCGGAACGTCTGGCAAATGAAGGGATCTTCACCCAGCAGGAGCTTTACGATGAGCTGTTGACGCTGGCAGACGAAAGCAAGCTGCTGAAGCTTGTGAACAACCGTTCAACGGGGTCGGATCTCGATCGTCAGAAATTGCAGGAAAAAGTTCGCTCTTCTCTGAACCGTCTGCGTCGTCTGGGGATGGTCTGGTTTATGGGCCACGACAGCAGCAAATTCCGCATTACGGAATCTGTTTTCCGCTTCGGTGCCGACGTGCGTGCGGGCGACGACGCGCGTGAAGCGCAGCTTCGCATGATCCGCGACGGTGAGGCGATGCCGGTGGAAAACCATTTGCAGCTCAATGACGAGCCTGAAGACAATCAGCCGGATAGCGGGGAGGAAGAGTAATGATTGAACGCGGTAAATTTCGCTCACTAACGCTGATTAACTGGAACGGCTTTTTTGCCCGAACCTTTGATCTCGATGAGCTGGTGACAACGCTCTCCGGCGGTAACGGTGCGGGTAAATCCACCACCATGGCGGCCTTTGTGACGGCGCTGATCCCTGATTTGACGCTGCTGCACTTCCGTAATACCACCGAAGCGGGGGCGACAAGCGGCTCCCGCGATAAAGGCCTGCACGGTAAGCTCAAAGCTGGCGTCTGTTATTCGGTGCTGGATGTGATCAACTCCCGTCACCAGCGTGTGGTGGTGGGCGTGCGTCTGCAGCAGGTCGCCGGTCGCGATCGAAAAGTGGATATCAAACCGTTCGCGATTCAGGGGCTGCCAACCTCAATGCAGCCAACGGCGCTGCTGACGGAAACGCTCAATGAGCGCCAGGCGCGCGTACTGACGCTGCAGGAGCTGAAAGACAAGCTCGAAGCTATCGAAGGCGTGCAGTTCAAGCAGTTCAACTCAATTACCGATTACCACTCCCTGATGTTCGATCTGGGCGTGGTGGCGCGTCGTCTGCGTACCGCATCCGACCGCAGCAAATATTACCGTCTGATTGAAGCCTCCCTGTACGGCGGGATCTCCAGCGCCATTACCCGCTCCCTGCGCGACTACCTGTTGCCGGAAAACAGCGGCGTGCGTAAGGCCTTCCAGGACATGGAAGCCGCGCTGCGTGAAAACCGCATGACGCTGGAAGCGATTCGCGTTACCCAGTCTGACCGCGATCTGTTTAAACACCTGATCAGTGAAGCCACCAACTATGTGGCGGCGGATTATATGCGTCACGCCAACGAGCGCCGCGTGCATCTCGATCAGGCATTAGAGTACCGCCGCGAGCTGTTCACCTCCCGTAAACAGCTGGTGGCCGAGCAGTATAAGCACGTTGAAATGGCCCGTGAACTGGGCGAACACAACGGGGCTGAAGGCGATCTGGAAGCCGATTATCAGGCCGCCAGCGATCACCTGAACCTGGTTCAGACCGCGCTGCGCCAGCAGGAAAAAATCGAGCGCTACGAAGCCGATCTCGATGAACTGCAAATTCGTCTCGAAGAGCAAAACGAAGTGGTGGCCGAAGCCGCCGACATGCAGGAAGAGAACGAAGCGCGTGCCGAAGCCGCCGAACTGGAAGTGGATGAGCTGAAAAGCCAGCTCGCCGATTACCAGCAGGCGCTAGACGTACAGCAGACGCGTGCAATTCAGTACAACCAGGCCCTGCAGGCATTGCAGCGTGCGAAAGAGCTATGCCATCTGCCTGACCTGACGCCGGACAGCGCCGATGAATGGCTGGACACCTTCCAGGCGAAAGAGCAGGAAGCCACGGAAAAACTGCTCTCCCTGGAACAGAAAATGAGCGTCGCGCAGACCGCGCACAGCCAGTTTGAACAAGCTTATCAGCTGGTGGTGGCGATTAACGGCCCGCTGGCGCGAAACGAAGCGTGGGACGTAGCCCGCGAGTTGCTGCGCGACGGCGTCAACCAGCGTCATCTGGCCGAACAGGTGCAACCGCTGCGTATGCGTCTGAACGAGCTGGAACAGCGTCTGCGCGAGCAGCAGGAGGCCGAGCGTCTGCTGGTCGAGTTCTGTAAGCGTCAGGGTAAACATTACGATATTGACGATCTTGAGGCTCTGCACCAGGAGCTTGAAGCCCGTATCGCCGCCCTTTCCGATACAGTATCAAGCGCCAGCGAACAGCGGATGACGCTGCGTCAGGAGCTGGAGCAGCTTCAGTCCCGCTCGCAGACGCTGTTGCAACGCGCACCCGTCTGGCTGGCGGCGCAAAGCAGCCTGAACCAGCTCAGCGAACAGTGCGGTGAAACGTTCGAATCCAGCCAGGAAGTGACCGAATATCTGCAACAGCTGCTTGAGCGCGAGCGCGAGGCGATTGTTGAGCGTGATGAAGTTGGCGCGCGCAAGCGCGAGGTTGACGAAGAGATTGAACGCTTAAGCCAGCCGGGCGGTGCGGAAGATGCACGCCTGAATACGCTGGCGGAGCGTTTCGGTGGCGTACTGCTGTCAGAAATTTATGATGACGTGGGTCTGGACGATGCGCCGTACTTCTCCGCGCTGTATGGCCCGTCGCGTAACGCGATTGTGGTGCCGGATCTGTCTCTGATTGCCGAACAGCTCGAAGGGCTGGAAGATTGCCCGGAAGATCTCTATCTGATCGAAGGGGATCCGCAGTCGTTCGATGACAGCGTGTTCAGCGTTGACGAGCTGGAAAAAGCGGTAGTGGTGAAAATCGCTGATCGTCAGTGGCGTTACTCGCGCTTCCCGGAACTTCCTCTGTTCGGCCGCGCCGCGCGTGAAAGTCGTATTGAGAGCCTGCACGCTGAGCGTGAAACACTGTCTGAACGTTTTGCGACGTTGTCGTTTGACGTGCAGAAAACCCAGCGCCTGCATCAGGCATTTAGCCGCTTTATCGGTAGCCATCTGGGAGTGGCCTTTGAGGCTGACCCGGAAGCGGAAATTCGCAAGCTCAACACCCGCCGTGGCGAGCTTGAGCGCGCAATTGCCAGCCATGAAAATGACAACCAGCAGAGCCGCGTTCAGTTTGAACAGGCGAAAGAGGGCGTTGCTGCCCTTAACCGCATTCTGCCGCGTCTGAATCTGCTGGCGGACGATACGCTGGCTGACCGTGTGGATGAAATCCAGGAACGTCTGGATGAAGCGCAGGAGGCTGCGCGCTTCGTGCAGCAACACGGTAATCAGCTGGCGAAGCTGGAGCCGGTCGTTTCGGTGCTTCAGAGCGATCCAGAGCAGTTTGAGCAGCTAAAAGAAGATTATGCCTGGTCCCAGCAGGTGCAGCGTGAAGCACGCCAGCAGGCGTTTGCCCTGACGGAAGTGGTGCAGCGTCGCGCTCACTTCGGCTACTCTGACTCGGCGGAAATGCTGAGCGGTAACAGCGATCTGAACGAGAAATTACGCCAGCGCCTTGAGCAGGCTGAAGCAGAACGTACGCGTGCCCGTGAAGCGATGCGTAGCCACGCGGCCCAGTTGAACCAGTACAACCAGGTTCTGGCCTCGCTAAAAAGCTCCTTTGATACCAAGAAAGAGCTGTTAAACGATCTGCAAAAAGAGCTGCAGGATATCGGCGTCCGTGCCGACAGCGGGGCAGAAGAGCGGGCGCGTGTTCGTCGTGATGAGCTGCATGCCCAGCTGAGCAATAACCGTGCGCGTCGTAATCAGCTGGAAAAAGCGCTGACCTTCTGTGAAGCGGAGATGGATAACCTGACCCGCCGCCTGCGCAAGCTGGAGCGCGACTATCACGAAATGCGTGAGCAGGTGGTATCTGCGAAGGCTGGCTGGTGCGCGGTGATGCGCATGGTGAAAGACAATAATGTTGAACGCCGTCTGCATCGTCGTGAACTGGCGTACCTCTCTGCTGATGAACTGCGATCCATGTCGGATAAGGCGTTGGGTGCGCTGCGTCTGGCGGTGGCCGATAACGAACATCTGCGCGATGTGCTGCGTATGTCTGAAGATCCGAAGCGTCCTGAGCGTAAAATTCAGTTCTTCGTGGCGGTATACCAGCATCTGCGTGAGCGTATTCGTCAGGACATCATCCGTACCGACGATCCGGTCGAAGCCATTGAACAGATGGAAATTGAACTGGGGCGCCTGACGGAAGAGCTGACCTCCCGTGAGCAGAAGCTGGCTATCAGCTCCCGTAGCGTGGCGAACATAATCCGCAAGACCATTCAGCGCGAGCAGAACCGTATTCGCCAGCTGAACCAGGGTCTGCAGAGCGTATCGTTTGGTCAGGTGAACAGCGTACGTCTGAATGTAAACGTCCGTGAAGCGCACTCTACGCTGCTGGATGTGCTCTCTGAGCAGCATGAACAGCATCAGGATCTGTTTAACAGCAACCGTCTGACCTTCTCTGAAGCGCTGGCGAAGCTGTATCAGCGTCTGAATCCGCAGATTGATATGGGGCAACGTACGCCGCAAACCATCGGTGAAGAGCTGCTGGATTACCGTAACTACCTGGAGATGGAAGTTGAGGTTAACCGTGGTTCAGACGGCTGGCTGCGTGCGGAATCCGGGGCACTGTCGACCGGTGAAGCTATCGGTACCGGGATGTCGATTCTGGTGATGGTGGTGCAGAGCTGGGAAGATGAAGCGCGTCGTCTGCGCGGCAAAGATATTTCCCCATGCCGTCTGCTGTTCCTTGATGAGGCAGCGCGTCTGGATGCCCGCTCCATCGCCACGCTGTTTGAGCTCTGCGAACGTCTGGATATGCAGCTCATCATTGCGGCACCGGAAAATATTAGTCCGGAAAAAGGCACAACCTATAAACTGGTGCGTAAAGTGTTCCAGAACAGCGAGCACGTTCATGTTGTAGGCCTGCGTGGCTTTGCTCCGCAGCCGCCGGAGTCCTTACCTGGCACAGCAGACGCCTCCTGAGGCGTGTTGTTACAAAGTGCGGCGCATTAGCGCCGCTTTTTTTACGCTTAACTTATGCTTACGGCTGCGTTATCTTTAAACTTCTTTACATAAGGTAAGGCAACTGCGTTTGTGCCTTCCTATAATGAATAAAAGCCCCAGTGTGATGGGCATGTCGTGAGAAAACAGGGGGCAAGGGATGTTGCTAAAGAAAAATCGTGGTCATCAGCTGTCAGCGTTGAGTTTGTGTCTGGCGGTGATGTTTGCTCCACTGTTAAGCGCTCAGGCCGATGAGCCTGAAGTTGTACCGTCAGACAGTTCCGCGACGATGGGTGCGCAGCCGACGTCGCTGTCACAACCGCTGGATCAATCTCCGGCGACGGCCATTTTAGCGGGTATCAGACCGCTACCCGAAGGTATCGACACCGGCGCGCTCCGCCAGCAGCTTCTTACCGGGCTTCCTGCAGGATACACGCCTGCTTACATTAACCAGCTTACGCTGCTTTATGCCGCGCGTGATATGAAGCCGATGTGGGAAAACCGGGACGCCGTTCGCGCTTTTCAGCAGCAGCTGGCGGAAGTCGCCATTGCAGGTTTTCAGCCGCAATTCACCACCTGGGTTGAACTCTTGACCGATCCAGGCGTTACCGGTCAGGCGCGTGATGTGGTGCTGTCTGATGCCATGATGGGCTACCTCCAGTTCGTGGCGGGCATCCCGGTCAATGGCAATCGCTGGTTATACAGTCAAAAACCGTACAAGCTGGCGACGCCTGCGCTGTCGGTCATTAACCAGTGGCAACTGGCGCTGGACAACGGTGACCTGCCGCGCTTTATCGCAAGCCTGGCACCGGCCCATCCACAGTATGCCACCATGCATCAGTCGCTGCTTGAGCTGGTTGCCGATTCCCGCCCGTGGCCTCAAGTGCGTGGCACAACCACGCTTCGTCCGGGACAGTGGAGCAGCGATGTCCCGGCGATCCGCGAAATTATGAAACGCTCCGGCATTCTCGAAAGCGGTCCTAAGATTGCGCTGCCTGGCGACGATACGCAAAGCGCGGTCGTCAGCCCGTCGGCCCCGGTAAAAGAGAAAAAGGCCGTTGCACAGAGCAACAAACCTGCCGCCTACGATCGCGAACTGGTCGCGGCGGTTAAGCAGTTCCAGGCCGCGCAGGGGCTGGGCGCAGACGGGGTGATCGGTCCATCCACCCGCGACTGGCTGAACGTCTCGCCTGCCCAGCGTGCTGGGGTGCTGGCGCTGAATATCCAGCGTTTACGTCTGCTGCCGGGAACACTGTCGACCGGGATTATGGTGAATATTCCAGCGTATTCGCTGGTTTATTATCAGAACGGTAGCGAGGTGCTGGCGTCGCGTGTGATTGTCGGACGTCCTGACCGTAAAACGCCGATGATGAGCAGCGCCCTGAATAACGTAGTGGTAAACCCGCCGTGGAACGTGCCACCGACGCTGGCGCGCAAGGATATTCTGCCTAAGGTCTGGAACGATCCTGGCTATCTGGAGCGTCATAACTATACGGTGATCCGCGGCTGGAACAGCAAAGAGACGATCGATCCGTGGATGGTTGACTGGTCAACGATTACGCCGTCGAACCTGCCATTCCGTTTCCAGCAGGCACCGGGTGCGCATAACTCGCTGGGGCGCTATAAATTCAACATGCCAAGTTCGGACGCTATCTATCTGCATGATACGCCGAACCATAACCTGTTCCAGAAAGATGCCCGTGCGCTCAGCTCAGGCTGCGTTCGTGTGAATAAGGCATCGGAACTGGCGAATATGCTGTTGCAGGATGCGGGCTGGAACGACACGCGGATTTCCGATGCCCTCAAGCAGGGGGACACCCGTTACGTTAACATTCGACACAATATACCGGTCAATCTTTACTATCTGACGGCGTTTGTTGGCGAAGATGGACGTACCCAGTATCGTACAGATATTTACAATTATGATCTCACGGCGCGATCCGGCGCACAAATTTTGCCAAAAGCTGAACAATTAATCAGGTAAATGAAGCAGTTCGGGAAAATAGGTTGTCGTAAGTTAGGGCAAATACGTGGCGATATGGCTGGAAGCCGCGTATTTGCTGGGGTTGGGTGCCTTGACGTCGTCGGCTTTGCCAGTTAAGGTGCCCTTCGTGCGCTAAGCATATTACGATTTCTTTGACCTGTAGACCTGATTATCATGGACAAATTTGACGCTAATCGCCGCAAACTGCTGGCGTTAGGTGGCGTTGCGCTCGGCGCAGCGGCCATCCTGCCGACGCCAGCATTTGCCACCCTCTCGACACCTCGTCCGCGTATTTTAACGCTCAACAATCTGCATACTGGTGAGTCGCTAAAAGCGGAATTCTTCGATGGCAGAGGCTATATTCAGGATGAATTAGCAAGACTTAACCATTTTTTCCGTGATTTCCGCGCGAATAAAGTAAAAGCCATCGACCCAGGATTATTTGACCAGTTGTTCCGCCTTCAGGGCCTGCTGGGTACCAGCAAGCCGGTGCAACTCATTTCCGGTTATCGTTCCATTGATACCAATAATGAATTGCGCGCCCGCAGCCGTGGGGTAGCGAAAAAAAGCTATCACACCAGGGGACAGGCAATGGATTTCCATATTGAAGGCGTTTCGTTAGCCAATATTCGCAAAGCTGCGTTATCTATGCGCGCAGGTGGTGTAGGATATTACCCAAGTAGTAACTTTGTGCATATTGATACCGGTCCAGTTCGGCACTGGTAATAACGAAACACAGGAGCAGTATGAACTATCGTATTATTCCGGTTACGGCGTTCTCCCAGAATTGTTCATTGATCTGGTGTGAGCAAACCAAACTGGCCGCGCTTGTCGATCCCGGCGGTGACGCTGAGAAGATCAAACAGGAAGTTGCAGAAAGCGGTGTGACGCTAATGCAGATTTTACTGACGCATGGTCACCTTGACCATGTCGGCGCAGCGGCGGAGCTGGCACAGCACTATGGAGTGCCGGTGATCGGTCCGGAAAAAGAAGATGAGTTCTGGCTGCAGGGTTTGCCAGCCCAAAGCCGCATGTTTGGCCTCGATGAGTGTCAGCCATTGACGCCCGATCGCTGGTTAAACGAAGGAGAGCGTGTGAACGTAGGGAATGTGACTTTACAGGTGTTGCATTGTCCTGGGCATACGCCAGGCCATATTGTCTTCTTTGATGACCAGTCCCGTCTGCTGATTTCCGGCGATGTGATCTTCAAAGGTGGCGTAGGGCGCAGCGATTTCCCGCGTGGCGACCACGGACAGCTGATCCAGTCTATTAAACAGAAGTTATTGCCGCTGGGCGATGACGTGACGTTTATCCCTGGACACGGCCCGATGTCGACGCTGGGCTACGAGCGGGTGCATAACCCCTTCCTTCAGGATGAAATGCCTGTCTGGTAAATCCGGATAATAAAAAAAGCCTGCATCGTGCAGGCTTTTTTGTGGGCGCTAATTACATTACAGTACGGCGACAATCGCTTCACACAGTGGCGCCATGTTGTCAGGCGTCATACCTGCAACGTTCACGCGGCCAGAGGCCACGGCGTACACGCCAAACTCTTCACGCAGACGCAGAACCTGTTCTTTGGTCAGGCCACTGAAAGAGAACATACCGTTCTGCTTAGTAATAAAGCTGAAATCACGGTCTGCACCTTTCTCTGCCAGGGTGTTCACAAACAGCAGGCGCATGCGCTGAATACGCTGACGCATATCGTTGAGCTCTTGCTCCCAAATCGCGCGGAGCGCATCGTTGCTCAGGATGGTGGCAACGACAGAGGCACCGTGTGCTGGTGGGTTAGAGTAGTTAGCGCGGATAACTGATTTCATCTGGCTGAACGCACGATCGGCAGTCTCTTCGTTTGCTGCGACCAGCGTGCAGGCACCAACACGCTCATTGTACAGGCCAAAGTTCTTAGAGTAGGAGCTAGCAACGATCAGCTCCTGATGGACGGCTGCGAAAGCGCGCAGACCTTCAGCGTCTTCTTCCAGACCACGGGCGAAGCCCTGGTAAGCGAAGTCAAACAGCGGCAGCCAGCCTTTTTCGACAGACAGTTTCGCCAGTTGTTCCCACTGTTCAAGCGTCGGATCAATGCCGGTTGGGTTGTGGCAGCAGCCGTGGAACAGGACCACGTCGCCCGCCTGGGCTTCACTCAGGCTCGCCAGCAGACCGTCGAAGTCCAGAGCGTGGTTTGCGGCGTCATAGTAGGCATATTCGCGCACTTCCAGACCCGCAGAGTTAAAGACGCTCTTATGGTTCGGCCAACTTGGGTTGCTGACCCATACGCGCTTAACAGCGGTATTTTTTGCAAGGAAATCCGCCGCCACGCGCAGTGCGCCGGTACCGCCAGGCGTTTGTGCTGTGCGCGCGCGTTTGTCGCTCACAATTGTACTACCTTTACCGAACAGCAGCTCCTGTGTGCAACGACCAAACTCAGGGATACCATCAATACCGAGGTAGTTCTTGGTGGTTTCATTTTCCAGCAGATACTGCTCAGCTTTTTTTACGCTGGTCAGTACCGGGGTTTTGCCGGTTTCATCTTTATATACACCAATACCCAGGTTGATTTTGCCAGGGCGGTCGTCGGCACGAAACAGATCGGCCAGGCCCAGAATAGGGTCGGCAGGAGCGGCGGTAATGTTCTCAAACATGACGAAGTTCCATTGTGATTACAGAAGTGAAATCCGCTATCAGGTTAACGGTAGATTTACAAAATGCCAACCGTTTGCGACGAAAAGCGTGCGGCTTTTCAAAAGTCGCCATTATTTTCTGTCAGGCATAAAAAAACAGGGCCGAAGCCCTGTTCATTAAGCATATAACAAAGTGGTGTACTGATTAGAACTGGTAAACGAGACCCAGTGCTACGATGTCATCATTGCTGATGCCCAGTTTGTTGTCATCTTTCAGCTGGTTGATCTGGTAGTCAACATAGGTGGACATGTTTTTGTTGAAGTAGTAAGTCGCGCCGATGTCGATGTAGTTGATGAAATCTTCATCACCAATGCCTTCTACGTCTTTCGCTTTAGATTTGTAGTAAGCGATGGATGGACGCAGACCGAAGTCGAACTGATACTGAGCGACAACAGAGAAGTCCTGAGATTTGTTAGCGAAACCTTTGCTGCTCAAACGCGCGGCGTTGTGCATTTCGCCGTACAACGCTGCCAGGTAAATATTGTTTGCGTCATACTTCAGGCCAGTTGCCCACTGCTCAGCCTTATCGCCTTTACCCCAGGCCAGAGTCTGCTGGTTGTTGGTACGGTCAGCTGCGCCGTAAGCACCGACGATGCCGAAGCCATCGAAATCATAGCTCAGAGAGGTTGCCCAGCCATCGCCGTTAGAACTTACTGCTTCAGTACGCTCATTTTTGCCCAGGTACTGAACGCCAAAGTTCAGACCGTCAACCAGGCCGAAGAAGCCGCTGTTACGGTAAGTCGCCAGACCACCATTACGGCTGGAGAAGAAGTTATCGCTTTTGCCAGTGTTGTCAACGAACGCTGGCAGCATATCGGTGATGCCGATTGCATCATAAACCAGGCCATAGTTACGGCCGTAGTCGAAGGAACCTGCATCACCGAATTTCAGACCTGCGAACGCCAGACGGGTTTTGTTACCTGTCTGAGCATCGGCGCCTTCAGAGTTGTTACCCTGGAAGTTGTATTCCCACTGACCATAGCCGGTCAGCTGGTCGTTGATTTTGGTTTCGCCTTTGAAGCCCAGACGAGCATAGGTCTGGTCGCCATCGTTGCTGTCATCATCAGAGAAGAAAAGCAGACCAACTGCTTTCCCGTACAGATCCAGTTTATTAGAGTCTTTGTTATAGATTTCTGCAGCGTTAGCTGCACCGGCTACCAGCAGGGCAGGGACTACCACTGCCAGAATATTGCGCTTCATCATTATTTATTACCTTCATTGGTTTTTTTATGACACTCGCCACTGCCGCCAATAAATTCCGTCAATAAATATTTCCGGAACTATTGATGAGAGTTTGGTGTCTTTATGTATCTGTCAGGCATCTTTCCATTCATATAAGCGTTTCGCTAGCCTGAAAGTGCTACAGTTTTCAAGATTGAGTAACAAAAAGAAATTAAATGTAACTTAATGTGTATTTTTCGGAACTTTGTGAACCACCTCAAATTTCAGAAAGACCTGGCGAATTAAACGGCAAGAAGATTCCTATATATATGAATTCCTTATAATTAATTTAGATAAAGGCAATTCGTATACGCGCACCTTCAACGACTCATTTTTTCTTATGACCCAAAAAGGACTTCTGGATGGCTGTGATTTTGGTTGAAATTTGTGCTATTGCTTGAGGATTAAATAATCGCAATAAGAATGGGGTTTATTTTTTGTTCGTAGATATTTCGTGGAAACAAAACGTAACAACTAGTGGTTGTGACGGGGTCAAAGTTGAAAGGTGCTTACTTTACGCTGACTAAAATTGACAGAGCAGAATAAAATAATGGCCAGCAAATGCTGGCCATTATGATTTTGGTTACTTAGAAGCTGGCATTACGCGGCGTACGTGGGAACGGAATAACGTCACGTACGTTCTGAACACCTGTGACGTAGGCGATCAGACGTTCGAAGCCCAGACCAAAGCCTGAGTGTGGCACAGTACCGTAACGGCGCAGATCGCGATACCAGCTGTAATCCGCCGGATTGAGCCCCATCTCTTGCATGCGCGCATCCAGCACGTCCAGACGCTCTTCACGCTGGGAACCACCGATAATTTCACCAATGCCCGGCGCCAGTACGTCCATTGCGGCAACGGTTTTACCGTCTTCGTTAAGGCGCATATAGAACGCCTTAATGTCTTTCGGGTAGTTTTTCACAACAACCGGTGCTTTGAAGTGCTTCTCAGCCAGGTAACGCTCATGCTCGGAAGAGAGATCCACGCCCCAATAAACCGGGTTCTCAAACTTCTCTCCGCATTTCTCGAGAATAGCGACCGCATCGGTGTAATCCACCTGGGCAAAGTCGGAGGAAACAAAGCGCTCCAGACGTGCAATCGCTTCGTTATCGACACGCTCAGCGAAGAATTTCATATCATCAGCACGTTCTTCCAGTACCGCTTTGAAGACGTACTTGAGCATGGCTTCCGCCAGGCCAGCGACATCGTTCAGATCTGCGAAAGCCACTTCAGGCTCCAGCATCCAGAATTCTGCCAGGTGACGGCTGGTGTTGGAGTTTTCCGCACGGAAGGTTGGGCCGAAGGTATAGATTTTAGACAGCGCACAGGCGTAGGTTTCGCCGTTGAGCTGGCCAGATACCGTCAGGAAGGCTTCTTTACCAAAGAAGTCTTTGTCAAAGTCCACTTTACCTTCTGGCGTGCGCGGCAGGTTTTCCAGATCCAGCGTAGAAACGCGGAACATCTCGCCAGCGCCTTCGGTATCGGAGGCGGTGATCAGCGGGGTAGATACCCAGAAATAACCCTGCTCATCGAAGAAGCGATGCAGTGCCTGCGCCAGAGTGTGGCGGACACGGGCTACCGCACCAATCAGGTTGGTGCGTGGACGCAGGTGAGCCACTTCACGCAGATATTCGATGCTGTGACGTTTTGCGGCCATCGGGTAGGTATCAGGATCTTCAACCCAGCCAGTTACTTCAACGGCAGTGGCCTGAATTTCGAAACTCTGACCCTGACCCGGTGATGCGACAACCACGCCTGTAACAATTACGGAACAACCGGTTGTCAGGTGCAGAACGTCATCATTGTAATTGGGCAGAGAATTATTAATGACGGCCTGTACAGGATCAAAGCAGGAACCGTCATAGACGGCAAGGAAGGAGATGCCAGCTTTAGAATCTCGGCGGGTACGCACCCATCCGCGCACGGTGACTTCTAGGTCTTCGGCGACACGGCCCTGGAGTACGTCGGCTACAGGCACAACGCTCATAATATTCTCTCTGTTAATAGTCGGAAAAAATAAACACTTGTCCACCCAAATGGGGGGATATCTATGTTACCTGCCATCCGCTATCAGACAAGTAAATTTCGCAGTCAAAAGAGAAGAATTAAGAAATAAATAAGAAGTAGGGAGCCATTTGGCTCCCTTAAGCGCTTAACTGGCTTTTTTGACCTGAGGGAGATCGAAAGCTTTGCGTAACGCGCGGACAAACGCTTTGTCATGACAGATGGTTTTACCCGGGCTATCGGAGAGCTTGGCTACCGGCTTGCCGTTACATTCCACCAGTTTTATCACGATATTCAGCGGTTTTACCTGAGGGATGTCGCAGGTTAAACGGGTGCCAATCCCGAAGCTCAGGTTTACTCGGGTACTGAAATGGCGATAGAGTTCAACCGCTTTCGCGAGATCGAGGTTGTCGGAGAAGACCAGCACCTTGCTCATCGGGTCAATGCCGAGTTTTTCGTAATGCGCGATCGCCTTCTCACCCCATTCAACCGGATCCCCGGAGTCATGACGTAACCCCTGGTAACGCTCAGCGAACTCAGGGCCGAAATCACGCAGGAACGCATCCATCGTGATGCAGTCGGTCAGGGCGATGCCGAGTTGATTCGGATACTCGTCAAGCCACGCGGCCAGTGCGGCGCGTTGGCTGTTGGCCAGATCAGGGCTGATCTGCTGATGTGCCTGGAACCATTCGTGTGCCTGGGTACCCATTGGTGTCAGGTTCAGACGACGTGCCAGATCGTAATTACTGGTGCCCACGAACCACGACTCTTGCTGCAGACGCTGAACAATGGCCTGCTGAACGTCGCGGGAGAAACGGCGACGTGTGCCAAAGTCCATCAGACGGAAGCGGGACATATCCAGCCCATCCGTCAGGGTGGCAAACCCTGCAAGTTTGTTTTCCAGCGCGGCCAGTGCCTGAGTCACCCCGGTTTCCGGCGAACGGTAGCGGTGAGCCAGCTCGCTGATCACAGCCAGCAGCGGAACTTCCCACATGATCACTTCACGCCATGGGCCTTCAAGGCGAATATCCAGCTTGCCGTTATCATTCGTGACGGTGACCTGCTCTGGCTTATAACGGAAGTCGCGCAGCCAGTTCAGATAGTCCGCTTTAAAGAAAGGCAGGCCGGAAAGCCACTGGTATTCGTCGTCCTGCAACGTCAGATGCTGCATAGCATCGACCTGTTCACGAATGGAATCTGCGTAGATACCGAGCAAGTCGTCGCCACGGCAGCGGAATTCCGCCGCAACATCAACATCATAGTAATGGTGGAAAACGGCTTGCTGCATGTGCAGTTTATACGCGTCGGTATCCAGCAACGTATGCAGAACAGGAGAAGCGAATCGAGTCATAGGTGCGCAGTAGCATCCTCTCACAGGAGCGTTTAGTACAATAAACAACTCCGGAGTATACCTTGTTTAGTGATTTATTGAACCCCGATCACAACATAAGCGCTCTTTATGGTCGAGGGCATTTTGTGCCCCGTGTTATACAAATGTAGCAAAAAGGGTGTTTGTACCTGAAAAGGTGAACATTCTGCATAGCGCGATCTACACAACAGGAATAGACTGGAATCGTTATTCGACAAACGATGCATAAGGTTTTCTATGACACAACAGCCACAAGCCAAATACCGCCACGACTATCGTGCGCCGGATTACCTGATTAGCGATATCGATCTGACTTTTGACCTGGATGCCACTAAAACCGTTGTGACGGCGGTAAGCCAGGTGACGCGCCAGAGCGCGACGGCAGTGCCGCTGCGTCTGGATGGTGAAGACCTGACGCTGGTCTCCCTGCATATTAATGATGCAGCCTGGACTGACTATAAAGAAGAAGACAACCAGCTGGTGATCGATAACCTGCCGGAACGCTTTACGCTGCGCATCGTGAATGAAATCAGCCCTGCCGCCAATACGGCGCTGGAAGGGCTCTACCAGTCTGGCGTGGCGCTGTGCACCCAGTGTGAAGCGGAAGGTTTCCGCCACATCACCTGGTATCTTGATCGTCCGGACGTGCTGGCGCGTTTTACCACCAAAATCATCGCGGATAAAACGCTTTATCCTTTCCTGCTCTCTAACGGTAACCGCGTGGGTGAGGGTGAGCTGGAAAACGGCCGTCACTGGGTACAGTGGCAGGATCCGTTCCCGAAACCATGCTACCTGTTTGCGCTGGTGGCGGGTGATTTCGACGTCTTACGTGACACCTTCAAAACCCGTTCTGGCCGAGAAGTGGCGCTGGAACTGTTCGTTGACCGTGGCAACCTCGATCGCGCGCCATGGGCGATGACCTCGCTCATCAACTCCATGAAATGGGACGAAGAGCGTTTTGGTCTGGAATACGATCTCGACATCTATATGATTGTCGCCGTCGACTTCTTCAACATGGGCGCGATGGAGAACAAAGGTCTCAACATCTTTAACTCCAAATACGTGCTGGCCCGTACCGATACCGCCACCGATAAAGACTACCTCGATATCGAGCGCGTTATTGGCCACGAATATTTCCATAACTGGACCGGTAACCGCGTCACCTGCCGCGACTGGTTCCAGCTGAGCCTTAAAGAAGGCCTGACCGTATTCCGTGACCAGGAGTTCAGCTCCGATCTGGGCTCGCGGGCGGTTAACCGCATCAACAACGTACGCACCATGCGTGGGTTGCAGTTCGCGGAAGATGCCAGTCCGATGGCGCACCCAATTCGTCCGGACAAAGTCATTGAGATGAATAACTTCTACACCCTGACGGTGTATGAAAAAGGGGCGGAAATTATCCGTATGATCCATACCCTGCTGGGCGAGGAGAACTTCCAGAAAGGGATGCAGCTCTATTTCGAGCGTCACGACGGCAGCGCCGCCACCTGCGATGATTTTGTGCAGGCAATGGAAGATGCGTCGAATGTGGATCTCTCTCACTTTCGCCGCTGGTACAGCCAGGCCGGTACGCCGATTGTCACCGTTAAAGACGATTACAATCCGGAGACCGAGCTGTACACCCTGACCATCAGCCAACGCACGCCGCCAACGGCTGAGCAGGAAGAAAAATATCCGCTGCACATCCCGTTCAGCATTGAACTGTATGATAACGAAGGCAAAGTGATCCCGCTGCAGAAGGGCGGCCACCCGGTACACCACGTGCTAAACGTGACCCAGGCAGAGCAGACCTTTATCTTCGATAACGTCTATTTCCAGCCGGTGCCTGCGCTGCTGTGTGAATTCTCTGCTCCAGTGAAGCTGGAGTACAAGTGGAGCGATCAACAGCTGACGTTCCTGATGCGTCACGCGCGCAACGATTTCTCCCGCTGGGATGCCGCGCAAAGCCTGCTCGCGACATACATCAAGCTGAACGTTAATCGTCATCAGCAGGGCCAGCCGCTGTCGCTGCCGGTTCACGTGGCTGACGCGTTCCGTGCGGTTCTGCTGGATGAACAGATTGATCCGGCCCTCGCGGCTGAAATCCTGACGTTGCCGTCCGCGACCGAAATCGCCGAGCTGTTCGAGACCATCGATCCTATTGCCATCGTGGCTGTGCGTGAAGCGCTGACCCGCACGCTGGCGGCCGAACTGGCGGATGAGTTCCTGGCGATCTACAACGCCAACAAGCTGGATGCGTACCGCGTGGAACATGGCGACATTGGTAAACGTTCCCTGCGTAATACCTGTCTGCGCTACCTGGCCTTTGGTGAAACAGACCTGGCGAACACGCTGGTGAGCAAGCAGTATCACGAAGCGGATAATATGACCGACGCGCTCGCCGCCCTGGCGGCAAGCGTGGCAGCCGAGTTACCGTGCCGTGATGCGCTGATGCAAGAGTATGACGATAAGTGGCACCAGGATGGCCTGGTCATGGACAAGTGGTTCATTCTGCAGGCGACCAGTCCGGCAGCCGATGCGCTCAGCAACGTGCGCAGCCTGCTGAAGCATCGCTCCTTTACCATGAGCAACCCGAACCGCGTCCGCTCCCTGATTGGCGCGTTTGCCAGCAGTAATCCGGCTGCGTTCCACGCGGAAGACGGCAGCGGTTATCAGTTCATGGTGGAAATGCTGACCGAGTTGAACAGCCGTAACCCGCAGGTGGCATCACGTCTGATTGAGCCGCTGATCCGCCTGAAACGCTACGATGCGCAGCGCCAGGCGAAGATGCGTGCCGCGCTTGAGCAGCTTAAAGGGCTGGAAAATCTCTCTGGCGATCTGTACGAGAAGATATCAAAAGCGCTGGCGTAATATAAACGTTAATCCCACCCTCTCCCCGTGGGATAGGGCCGGGTGAAGGCATCAGGCATTAGCCGTAATCAAGGCGCGCTCATTCACACCGCGCCTCATCACCCGCTCCAGCACCTCCGCTTCCAGCTCTGCCAGTCTTGCCGATCCCACACGGCGAGGGCGTGGAATATCCACCGTCAGATCCAGACCAATTTTTCCCTCTTCTATTAACAGCACCCGGTCAGCCATGGCGACGGCTTCGCTCACGTCGTGCGTCACCAGCAGGACCGTAAAACCGTGCTCCTGCCAGAGCGAGGCAATTAAATCCTGCATTTCAATCCGCGTCAGGGCATCAAGTGCCCCGAGCGGCTCATCGAGCAGCAACAGGCCTGGACGATGTATCAATGCCCGCGCCAGTGCTACGCGCTGTTTTTGCCCGCCAGAGAGGGCAGCAGGCCAGTCACCGGCGCGATCCTCCAGCCCGACGGCGGCCAGCGCCTGACGCGCCTCCTCCCGCCAGTGACCTTTCAGGCCCAGCCCGACGTTATCCATCACCGTTTTCCAGGGCAGCAGGCGCGCATCCTGAAACATCATGCGGGTATCATCCTGAATATTGGCCAGCGGCGTTGTCCCTGCCAGAATCTCCCCTCCATTCGGCGCTTCCAGTCCGGCTAACAGACGCAGCAGCGTACTCTTGCCGCCGCCGCTGCGGCCGACAACGGCCACAAATTGTCCGGCGGGGATATGCAGATCCAGGACGTTAAGAATGGTTTTGTCGCCGTAGCGTTTCGTGACGCCGTTAAGTAACAGCGGTGTCCCCTGAGTGAGTCGGGCGGTATTCATGCTTTCGCCTCCTGAGAGAAATAGGCCGGGTTCCAGCGCAGCCAGCTGCGTTCCAGCCACTGGGCGCTGACGTCAGCAAGTTTGCCCAGCAGGGCATAAAGGATAATGGCGACTACCACCACGTCCGTTTGCAGGAATTCGCGGGCGTTCATTGCCAGATAGCCAATGCCGGAGTTGGCTGAAATGGTCTCCGCGACGATCAGCGTCAGCCACATCAGGCCGAGCGCAAAGCGAACGCCAACCGTAATGGAGGGCAGGGCGCCCGGCAGCAGCACGTTGATAAACAGGGCAAATCCTGATAATCCGTAGCTGCGTGCCATCTCAACCAGCCCGCGATCGATATTGCGGATCCCGTGCCAGGTATTGATGTAAATCGGGAACAGCGTGCCCAGCGCCACGAGGAAAATTTTGGCGCTCTCATCAATACCAAACCACAGAATGACCAGGGGGATCAGCGCCAGATGCGGTACGTTGCGCAGCATCTGAATGGAGGTATCCAGCAACCGTTCCCCCCAGCGGGACAGGCCGCTGATCAACCCCAGCGTCAGGCCGATGCTCCCGCCGATGGAAAACCCAATCACCGCGCGCCAGGAGCTAATGGCCAGGTGCTGCCACAGCTCGCCGCTGGCACTCAGCGACCAGAATGCTTCGATTACGCCCTCCGGAGAGGGCAGGATACGGCTCGACAGCCAGCCGGTGGAGGAGGCCAGTTGCCAGATAAGGACAATGCCGACAGGTAAAAACCACGGGGCGGCGCGCAACAGCCATTTTTGTGTGGTGAGAGACATAGCCACTCCTTAGCTTTGCGCGACTTTTCGCGGAATAAACTCGTTGGCCACGGCTTCGCCCTGAAGCTGCAGCTGGCGGGGCTGCGGAATGTCCGGGATAGCGACATCCAGATGCGGGAACAGCAGTTCACCCACTTTGTATGCCTCCTCAAGATGCGGATAGCCCGAGAGGATAAAGCTGTCGATACCCAGCTCGGCATATTCGTTGATACGCGCCGCCACGGTCGGGCCGTCACCCACCAGCGCAGTACCTGCACCACCGCGTACCAGGCCGACACCCGCCCAGAGATTGGGGCTGATCTCCAGATTCTCGCGTTTGCCGTTATGTAACGAAGCCATCCGGTGCTGTCCAACGGAGTCGGTTTTCGCAAACGCCGCCTGCGCTTTGGCGATGGTCTCATCGTCCAGATGCGAGATCAGCCGGTCAGCGGCCTGCCAGGCCTCTTCGTTGGTTTCACGCACAATCACGTGCAGGCGAATGCCAAAGCGCACCTTGCGGCCATGGGCGGCGGCTTTGGCCTGCACCTGGGCAATTTTCTCTTTCACCAGTTCAGGCGGCTCCCCCCAGGTCAGATAGAGATCGACCTGTTCTGCCGCCAGATCCTGTGCCACATCCGACGATCCGCCGAAGTAGAGCGGTGGACGCGGCTGCTGTACCGGAGGAAAGTAGAGTTTCGCGTCGCGAACATGAATATGCTTGCCATCGAAGGTGACCGTTTCCCCCTCAAGCAGACGTCGCCAGACGCGGGTAAACTCGGCGGAGGCCTCATAGCGTTCCGTATGATCGAGGAACACGCCGTCACCGGCCAGTTCCTGCGGATCGCTGCCGGTGACCAGGTTAAACAGCGCGCGTCCGTTGGAGAGCCTGTCGAGCGTTGCCGCCTGACGTGCGGCAACGGTCGGGGAAACCACGCTCGGACGCAATGCCACCAGGAATTTCAGGCGCTGGGTGACCGGGATCATCGACGCGGCGACCAGCCAGGCGTCTTCGCACGAGCGTCCGGTGGGGATCAGCACGCCGGTGAAACCGATTCGGTCTGCCGCCTGCGCAATCTGCTGCAGATAGCCGTGGTCAACCGGGCGCGACCCTTCTTCGGTACCAAGATAGTGTCCATCACCGTGGGTGGGTAAAAACCAGAAAAGATTCAGACTCATGATTTGGCTCCTTCTTTGGCTGCGGGTTGCCAGATGCGTTCGCGAATGTTCACCTGTTTTGGGACTAAGCGGTTTTGATAAAAGAGGTCGGCAGTCTGTTGTTGCAGGGCTGCGACATGTGCGTCCACCGGGATAATGGTGGTGGGTGGACGGTGGTTGAGGTAGCTCGCGATCACCGCCTCCGGTAAGCCCATGGTTTTCGCCAGCAGGGTGATGCTCTCCGGGCGCTGGCTTTGCGTCAGGGTATCGGCTTCGGTAAAGGTATTCAGGACGTCCTGAACAAAGGCACCGTTTTTCTCTGCATACGGACGGGCTGCCAGGTAGAACGAACCGGTCTGTTTCAGGGTAGTGCCATCTTTCAATACCCGTACGCCGCCCTGAAGTAATGCCGCGGAGTAGTAAGGATCCCAGATAGCCCACGCATCGACATTGCCTTGCTGGAAGGCGGCGCGGGCATCAGCCGGGGTGAGATAGACGGGCTGAATATCGGTGAACTTTAGCCCGGCCTCCTGCAGGGCGCGGAGTAGCAGGTTGTGCGAGCTGGAACCTTTCTGGAATGCGACTTTGTGACCTTTAAGTTCGGCGACATTTTTAATGGCGCTATTTTCCGGCACCAGAATCACCTCGGCTTTAGGTTTTGGTGGCTCAACGCCAACGTAGACCAGATCGGCCCCGGCCGCCTGCGCAAAGATCGGTGGAATATCGCCAGTACTGCCTAAATCGATGCTTCCAACGTTCAGCGCCTCCAGCATTTGTGGCCCGGCAGGAAACTCCACCCAGGAGAATTTGGTCTGTGGGAAGCGTTTTTCCAGAAGCTGGTGGCTTTTTGCCAGCACCATACTGACGCTGCCTTTCTGGTAACCAATGCGCAAACTGTCAGGTGCCGTCTCTGCTGCATGGCTCAGGGACGAGAGTGTGAGCAGACCAGCCAGGCTGATACGGGTAAGTGTTTTAAACATGTGCGACTCCTTGTGGCTGTCCAAACGCAGGTGCCTGAATATCGCGACGGTGCAGGGCATGCCAGAATGTCTCCAGCGCACTGTCGAGTCGGGTTTGCAGATTCGGTGTGAAATGCGGTTTGTGCTGGTAATCGATAACCTGCGAGTCATCGGCAAAAACGCCGTGCAGGATCTCCTGCGCCTTCAACGCGTTCAGTACTGGCTTCAGGGCGTAATCCACGGCCAGTAAATGCGCAACCGTACCGCCCGTAGCCAGCGGCAACACCACTTTTCCATCAAATGCACGTTCAGGCAGCAGATCGAGCAAGGTTTTCAGTGCGCCGGAAAATGAGGCTTTATAAATCGGGGTCGCGACGATAAGCCCGTCAGCACTTTTTAGCTGTTCAATCAGGGTTTTCAATGCAGGACTGTCAAAGCGCGCGTAGAGCAGATCCTCAGGTTCAAAGTTGTGCAGATTCCAGTGGCACACTTCCACATCCAGAGCATTAAGCCTTTCGCGGGCATATTCCAGCAGGGCGCTGGAACGAGAAGGGAAACGTGGACTTCCGGCCAGGATGATGACGCGCATGTGTGCTCCTTATAACTAATTGTTTGCTTTTATCTAACATTCATAACAATTTTCAGGAGTGTGACACTGCGTGGTTATTCCACTAAATGATTTATTCGCAATTAAAATGCGAAAAAGCGCATAAGAAGTGTACGGGGAAGTAAACGTTTGCGTTTTACGCTGATTTTTTTGCCGCAGGTCAATTCCCTTTCCGGGCAGGATCGCACATAATTCCCTCCCGGTTTGCACACCGGGAATCCAGGAGAGTTCATGTACTACCCCTTCGTTCGTAAAGCCCTTTTCCAGCTCGACCCTGAGCGCGCTCATGAATTTACATTCCAGCAATTACGCCGTATTACGGGAACGCCGCTGGCCGCGCTGGTGCGTCAGAACGTGCCGGAAAAACCTGTGCAGTGCATGGGTCTGACCTTTAAAAACCCGCTGGGTCTGGCGGCAGGTCTGGATAAAAATGGCGAGTGCATTGATGCCCTGGGCGCGATGGGCTTTGGTTCCATCGAAATCGGTACCGTCACGCCGCGTCCACAGCCGGGTAATGATAAGCCGCGTTTGTTCCGCCTGGTCGAAGCCGAGGGGCTGATCAACCGCATGGGCTTTAATAACCTCGGCGTGGATCATCTCGTAGAAAACGTTAAAAAAGCCCATTTTGATGGTGTATTAGGCATCAATATTGGCAAAAATAAAGACACGCCGGTTGAGCAGGGCAAAGATGACTACCTGATTTGTATGGAAAAAGTCTACGCCTATGCCGGTTATATCGCCGTGAATATTTCATCGCCGAATACCCCGGGGCTACGTTCTCTGCAATATGGTGAAGCGCTGGACGATCTTCTCAGCGCCATTAAAAATAAACAAAATGAGCTGCAGGCGATCCATCATAAATATGTTCCGGTGGCGGTTAAGATCGCACCGGATCTTTCTGCTGAAGAATTGATCCAGGTTGCCGACAGCTTAGTTCGCCATAATATTGATGGTGTGATTGCGACCAATACGACGCTCGATCGCTCCCTCGTCCAGGGAATGAAAAACTGTGACGAAGCGGGTGGGTTAAGTGGACGTCCGGTACAATTAAAAAGTACGGAAATTATTCGGGCGCTCTCCGCCGAATTAAAAGGTCACCTGCCAATAATCGGTGTCGGTGGTATCGATTCGGTGATTGCTGCGCGCGAGAAGATGGCTGCGGGCGCCTCACTGGTGCAAATCTATTCCGGCTTTATTTTTAAAGGCCCGCCGCTCATAAAAGAAATCGTTACTCATATCTAATCTTTTCTCTTAATCAGACAACCAGGGCTTTATTTCCAGCCCTGGTTGTTTTATATTCCGTCACTGTTGCTTATTTAGACATTATAGTCTTTTATTAATGGTGTTATAAACGAAGCGGCGAATGGGACATTTTTAGTACAGGACGTTTGGGTACGGGAGAGAAACATGCGAATTAAACCTGACGATAACTGGCGCTGGTATTTTTGTGAAGAGCATGACCGAATGATGCTCGATTTAGCCAATGGCATGTTGTTCCGTTCTCGTTTTGCGCGTCGAATGTTAACCCCGGACGCTTTCTCCCCGTCTGGCTTTTGTGTAGACGATGCTGCGCTTTATTTCTCCTTTGAAGAGAAATGCCGTGACCTGCTGCTCTCAAAAGAACAGCGTGCCGAACTGATATTAAACGCGCTGGTGGCGATTCGTTTTCTGAAACCGCAAATGCCGAAAAGCTGGCATTTTCTGCCGCATGATATGAACTGGACGCCGTCCACGGGCGATGCGGCCAGCGTCAATCTGAGCGATACCGCAGAAGAGGTGAGTTTACTGGTGGTGGAACCTGGCGAAAATGCCGCGCTTTGTCTGCTGGCCCAGCCCGGCGTGACCATTGCCGGGCGGACGATGCAGCTCGGGGATGCCATTAAGGTCATGAATGACAGGCTGAAACCGCAGCTGCGCGTGGATTCGTTCAGCCTGGAACAGGCGGTTTAAGCTTCCAGCTGTATCGACGTTTTTGGAATACAGCTACAGCACAGGATCGTCCCGTCATCACCGATTGCGGATTTCTTCAGCGCACTGACGTCGCCCCCGACCAGCTTGATTCGACAGCAACCACAGATACCCGCCCGACAGGAATACGGGAGACGGATCCCGGCTTGCTCCAGCTGCTCAAGTATCACCTGCTGATTGTTACCCCGTATAACGCGGCCCTGCCAGTGAATATCCACTGCCGAACTGGCTTGCGTCTCAACCTCTACCGTTTCTTCTTCCTGACCCGCACCGTACACGCGCGCAGGCCCACGGGTGAGAATTTCCACCTCGTCACCCACGCGGATCACTCCGCTTGAACGCGGAATAAGATTCTGGCCGAAATCCACGTCGCCATTATCCTGCGCGGTACGGAATGATTGCAGGGTTTTCAGCGGTTCGCCGGAAGGATGCTTCAGGCCTTTCTCCGGACTTACGGTGGTGAAAATGCAGCGGCTGCACGGCTTAACGACATCAAAAATGACGCTGCCGATGCGGATGACTTTCCAGGTATCTTCCTCCCAGGCTTCCGTACCGGTCACCACCAGATTCGGGCGAAATTGCTCCATCTGCACGCTGGCCTTACAGCGACGCTGCAGGTCACGCAGCGAGGCTTCGCTGGTTAACAGGAACGGGGAACCATCGGCAAACGAGAGGGGAACCGCTTCGTGGCGCTTGACGCGTCGTGTCAGCGCCGGACCCACCCAGCGCAGCTGTACCTCGCGGGAGAAGAAGCCGCTCAGCCAGCGGTTAATCTCGTCCGGAGCGATGCGAGCGGTAAAATGATTGCCCCACACTTCCGTTGGCGCATCGACAGGCGCAAAATCAGCAAAGCGAATCACCACGCTTGAGCCATCCGGGGCGGTGAGGTGGAGGCCGTCATGCAGCGGCGAAGGCGTAAAACGCACCATCTGCGGGAACTGGCGTGCGGTAATGAACGTACCGTCAGGCTCGGTGACCATAAAAATACGATCGAAGGCAAATCCACTGATGTCAGCCAGGGCGTGAGAAACGCCGATACCGCGCATGGATTTCACCGGATGAATAAAAAGCCTGGATAACGTCGCCACTGTGCACAGTCCCTCGAATGAAAATAAGCCTTCAACTTTATGACATACACGTCATATTAGCTATAATGCGCGACAATTTTCTTATAGTAAAAGTGACGATATGAATTCTCTGTTTGCCAGTACGGCCCGTGGGCTGGAAGAGCTGTTAAAAACTGAACTGGAAGCCCTGGGCGCGCAAGAGTGCCAGGTGGTTCAGGGTGGTGTCCATTTTGAGGGCGACACACGGCTTATTTACCAGAGCCTGATGTGGAGCCGCCTGGCGTCGCGCATCATGCTGCCGATGAAAGAGTGCAAGGTCTACAGCGATCTTGATCTCTATACCGGCGTACAGATGATCGACTGGACAGAGATCTTCACGCCAGACGCGACCTTCGCGGTGCATTTTAACGGTGTAAACGATGAGATCCGCAACAGCCAGTACGGCGCGCTGCGTGTGAAAGATGCCATCGTGGACTGCTTTACCCGTAAAAACAAAGAACGACCAAACGTCGATCGTGAAAACCCGGATCTGCGCATCAACGTCTGGCTCAATGGCGATACCGCCAGCATCTCTCTGGATCTGAGCGGGGCAGGTCTGCATCTGCGTGGCTACCGCGATCGCACCGGTATGGCGCCCATCAAAGAAACGCTGGCCGCCGCCATCGTGATGCGCTCCGGCTGGCTGCCGGGCACGCCGCTGCTCGACCCAATGTGTGGTTCCGGTACGCTGCTGATTGAAGCCGCGATGCTGGCCACCGACCGCGCTCCCGGCCTGCATCGCGGCCACTGGGGCTTTAGCGGCTGGGCGCAGCACGATGAAACACTCTGGAAAGAGGTCAAAGCCGAAGCGCAGGCCCGTGCGCGTAAAGGCCTGGCGGAGTACACATCCCATTTCTATGGATCTGACAGCGACCCGCGCGTCATTGAACGTGCGCGCAGCAATGCCCGTCGCGCAGGTATCGGTGAGCTGGTGACCTTTGACGTGAAAGATGTCGCGAACCTGACCAACCCGCTGCCGAAAGGCCCCTACGGTACTGTTATTAGCAACCCGCCATACGGCGAGCGTCTGGATAGCGAACCGGCGCTGATTGCTCTGCACAGCCTGCTGGGCCGCAATATGAAAGACTACTTTGGCGGCTGGAATCTTTCCCTGTTTAGCGCTTCACCAGAACTGCTGAGCTGTCTGCAGCTGCGCGCCGATCGCCAGTTTAAGGCGAAGAATGGCCCGCTGGACTGTGTGCAGAAAAACTACCATCTGGCGGAGAAAGCGGCGGACAGCAAACCGTCGGGCGTGGCGGAAGATTACGCTAACCGTCTGCGCAAGAACCTGAAGAAATTTGAAAAATGGGCCAAACAGGAAGGCATTGAATGCTATCGCCTGTATGACGCCGATCTGCCGGAGTACAACGTGGTGGTTGACCGCTATGCAGACTGGGTGGTGATTCAGGAATATGCTCCACCAAAAACCATTGATGCGCAAAAAGCGCGCCAGCGCATGCTGGACGTGATCGCAGCGACGATTGCCGTGCTTGGCATCGCGCCAAACAAACTGGTGCTGAAAACCCGCGAGCGTCAGAAAGGGAAAAACCAGTATCAGAAGATGGGTGAGAAGGGCGACTTTATTGAAGTGGGTGAATACAACGCTCGCCTGTGGGTTAACCTGACGGATTACCTCGATACCGGGCTGTTCCTCGACCACCGCATTGCCCGTCGTATGCTGGGCCAGATGAGCAAAGGTAAGGACTTCCTTAACCTGTTTTCCTACACCGGTAGCGCCAGCGTGCATGCGGGCCTGGGCGGCGCGCGCAGCACCACTACGGTGGATATGTCGCGCACCTATCTGGAGTGGGCGGAGCGCAACCTGCGTCTCAATGGCCTGACCGGACGCCAGCATCGTCTGATGCAGGCCGATGTCCTGGGCTGGCTGCGTGACACCGATGAACAGTTCGATCTGATCTTCATCGATCCGCCAACGTTCTCCAACTCCAAGCGTATGGAGGATAGCTTTGATGTACAACGCGATCACCTGCGCCTGATGACCGACCTGAAGCGCCTCCTGCGTAAAGGCGGCACGATTATGTTCTCGAATAACAAACGCGGTTTCCGCATGGATCACGACGGCCTGGCCGCTCTGGGACTGAAAGCACAAGAAATCAGCCAAAAAACGCTGTCTCACGACTTTGCCCGTAATCGTCAGATCCATAACTGCTGGCTTATCACCGCGGCCTGAAAGGAAAAATAAATGTCTTTAATAAGTATGCACGGTGCGTGGCTCTCCTTCAGCGACTCACCGCTTCTCGACAATGCTGAACTGCACATCGAAGACAACGAACGCGTCTGTCTGGTGGGCCGTAACGGCGCGGGTAAATCCACGCTGATGAAAATCCTCAACCGCGAGCAGGGTCTGGATGACGGGCGTATTGTCTACGAGCAGGATCTGATTGTCTCCCGCCTGCAGCAGGATCCGCCGCGTCATGTCACCGGCAGCGTGTACGATTTCGTAGCGGAAGGGATTTCGGAGCAGGCTGAATACCTGAAGCGCTATCACGAGATTTCTCATCTGGTGATGACCGACCCGAGCGACAAAAATCTTAACGAACTGGCGAAAGTCCAGGAGATGCTCGATCATCACGGCCTGTGGCAGCTGGAGAACCGTATTAACGAGGTGCTGGCTCAGCTGGGCCTGGAGCCGGATATGCAGCTGTCTGCGCTATCTGGCGGCTGGTTGCGTAAGGCGGCACTGGGCCGCGCGCTGGTCAGCGGGCCGAAGGTGCTGCTGCTGGATGAACCAACCAACCACCTGGACATTGAAGCGATCGACTGGCTTGAAGGGTTCCTGAAAACTTTCAGCGGTACCATTATCTTCATCTCCCACGACCGTTCCTTCATTCGCAATATGGCGACGCGCATTGTCGATCTCGATCGTGGCAAGCTGGTCACCTATCCCGGCGATTACGATACTTATCTGCTGGAAAAAGAAGAAAACCTGCGCGTGGAAGAGCTGCAAAACGCCGAATTCGACCGCAAACTGGCACAGGAAGAGGTGTGGATCCGTCAGGGTATCAAAGCCCGCCGTACCCGCAACGAAGGCCGCGTTCGTGCCCTGAAAGCGATGCGTCGTGAACGCAGCGAACGTCGCGAAGTGATGGGCAGCGCCAAAATGCAGGTAGAAGAGGCCTCCCGTTCCGGCAAGATCGTCTTCGAGATGGAAAACGTTAACTATCAGGTTGACGGGAAAGTGCTGGTGAAAGACTTCTCCGCCCAGGTCCAGCGCGGGGATAAAATCGCCCTGATTGGCCCAAATGGCTGTGGTAAAACCACGCTGCTGAAGCTGATGCTGGGCCAGTTGCAGGCGGATAGCGGCCGAATTCACTGCGGTACCAAACTGGAAGTGGCCTATTTTGACCAGCACCGCGCGGAGCTGGATCCGGACAGAACGGTGATGGATAACCTTGCTGAAGGTAAGCAAGAGGTCATGGTAAACGGTAAGCCGCGCCATGTGCTGGGCTATCTCCAGGACTTCCTGTTCCACCCTAAACGGGCGATGACCCCAGTGCGTGCGCTGTCTGGCGGTGAGCGAAACCGTCTTCTGCTGGCGCGGTTATTCCTGAAACCAAGCAACCTGTTGATTCTCGATGAACCAACCAACGACCTCGATGTCGAAACGCTCGAACTGCTGGAAGAGCTGATCGATGGTTATCAGGGCACCGTGATGCTGGTGAGCCACGACCGTCAGTTCGTTGACAACACCGTGACCGAATGCTGGATCTTCGAAGGCGAAGGGCGGATTGGTCAATATGTGGGTGGCTACCACGACGCGAAAGGGCAGCAGGCACAGTCGCTGGCGCAAAAACAGGCGAAGTCTAAAACAACGACTGAACCTGTTGTAACAAAAGCAGAAACTGTCAAGAAAACCTCGGCTAAACTAAGCTATAACCTGCAGCGCGAACTGGAGGGTTTGCCTCAGCGTCTTGAGGAGCTGGAGGCCGCGCTGGAGGCGCTGCAAGCGCAGGTTGCCGATGCATCCTTCTTCACCCAATCGCACGACTATACTCAAAAAGTCCTGGCCGAATTGTCCGCAGCTGAAAAAGCTCTGGAAGAAGCATTTGAGCGCTGGGAGTACCTTGAGTCTCTGAAAAACGGCGCATAAACAGGGATAACATATGTGTGACCAGCACCATGCCGACAGGCATATATTATGCTCGCAATGCGATATGCTCGTGGCGTTGCCAGAGCTTGGTCACGGACATAAGGCCCTGTGCCCGCGTTGCGGCACAACGTTGACAACCGAATGGGACGCGCCAAGACAGCGTCCCACGGCGTATGCGCTGGCCGCGTTGTTCATGTTGCTGCTCTCTAATCTCTTCCCCTTCATCTATATGAAGGTGGGAGGGATGACAAGCCAGGTTGATCTGCTTGAAATTCCGGGGGTGATGTTCTCGGAAGATTACGCCAGCCTCGGCACCTTCTTCCTTCTGTTTGTGCAGATCGTTCCGGCTTTTTGTCTGGTTGTCATCCTTTTGCTGGTCAACCGCGTAAAAATGCCCGCAGCCCTGAAAATCAAACTGGCGCGAGTCCTGTTTCAGCTTAAAAGCTGGGGGATGGCCGAGATTTTTCTGGCGGGTATTCTGGTCAGCTTCGTAAAGCTGATGGCCTACGGTGACGTGGGGATTGGCAGCAGCTTTATCCCGTGGTGTCTCTATTGTGTGCTGCAGCTGCGCGCATTCCAGTGCGTTGACCGGCGTTGGGCATGGGATGATATCGCTCCGGCTCCCACACTTGCCCAGACGGTGAAGGTTGGCGTGCCGGGGATCCGCCAGGGACTGCGCTCTTGCTCCTGCTGTACTGCCGTGCTGCCCGCGGATCTGGACGTCTGCCCACGCTGTGAAACCAAAGGCCATGTGCGACGCAAAAATAGCCTGCAGTGGACCATGGCGCTGCTGGTGACCTCTGTGATGCTGTATCTTCCCGCGAATATTCTGCCGATCATGATCACCGATTTGCTCGGTGACAAAATGCCCTCGACGATCCTCGCCGGGGTGATATTGCTGTGGGGCGAGGGATCTTATCCGGTGGCTGGGGTGATTTTTATCGCCAGTATTATGGTGCCTACCTTAAAAATGATCGCGATTGCCTGGCTCTGCTGGGATGCGAAAGGGCACGGCAAACGCGATAGCGAACGCATGCACCTCATTTATGAAGTTGTCGAGTTTGTTGGACGCTGGTCAATGATTGACGTGTTTGTCATTGCCGTTCTCTCTGCACTGGTGCGGATGGGCGGTTTGATGAGTATTTATCCTGCGATGGGGGCTTTAATGTTTGCGCTGGTCGTGATTATGACCATGTTTGCGGCCATGACCTTCGATCCTCGTTTATCGTGGGATCGTGAGCCTGAATCAAGCCATGAGGAAGAGTAAGAGCATGGAAAATAAGAGTGGAGAGGCGAAAGTGCAGAAGGTCAAAAACTGGTCACCGGTGTGGATTTTTCCCATCGTGACGGCGCTGATCGGTGCATGGATCCTGTTTTATCATTACAGCCATCAGGGACCGGAAGTGACGCTCATCACCACCAATGCCGAGGGGATTGAGGGCGGTAAAACGACCATCAAAAGCCGCAGCGTGGATGTAGGGGTGGTTGAAAGCGCCACCCTGACGGATGATTTAACGCATGTAGAAATTAAAGCGCGGTTAAATGCCGGGATGGAAAAGCTGCTTCACGGTGACTCCGTTTTTTGGGTGGTTAAACCGCAGGTCGGACGGGAAGGGATCAGTGGTTTAGGCACGCTGCTCTCGGGCGCGTATATTGAGCTACAGCCGGGGGCAAAAGGGGCGCAGCCAGCCCAGTATCAGCTTTTAGACTCTCCACCGCTAGCCCCGCCTGATGCAAAAGGGATCCGCGTGATTCTCGACAGTAAAAAAGCGGGCCAGCTCTCACCTGGCGACCCGGTGTTGTTCCGCGGCTATCGTGTTGGCTCGGTCGAGACCAGCACCTTTGATCCGCAAAAAAGGACCATCAGCTATCAGCTGTTCATCAATGCGCCAAACGATCGTCTGGTGACCAGCAACGTACGCTTCTGGAAAGACAGCGGGATCGCGGTCGATCTCACCTCAGCAGGTATGCGCGTTGAAATGGGGTCGCTGACCACCCTGTTTGGCGGCGGCGTCAGCTTTGACGTGCCGGAAGGGCTGGATCTGGGGCAGCCGGTGGCCGAGAAAACGGCCTTCAGGCTCTTTGACGATCAAAGAAGCATTCAGGACGCGCTCTATACCGATCATATTGATTACCTGATGTTCTTTAAAGATTCCGTCCGCGGCCTGCAGCCGGGTGCGCCCGTTGAGTTCCGCGGTATTCGTCTGGGTACGGTCGGACAGGTGCCGTTCTTTGTGCCGGGACTTCAGCAAGTACTTGATGATGACTATCGTATTCCGGTGCTGATCCGCATTGAGCCAGAGCGTCTGGTTAACCAGATTGGCGAGAATCAGGATATCGGCGCGCATATTACCGATTTAATGAACCGTGGCCTGCGCGGCTCGCTGAAGACTGGCAACCTGGTGACTGGTGCGCTGTATGTGGATATGGATTTCTATCCAAAAGCTCCGCCGATTACCGGTATCCGTGAATTTGGCGGCTACAAGATCATTCCAACGGTGAGCAGCGGTCTGGCTCAAATCCAGCAGCGTCTGATGGAAACACTGGATAAGATCAACAATCTGCCACTGAATCCGATGATTGAAGCGGCGACAGGCTCGTTGCATCAGAGCCAGGAGACGATGCAGCGTCTGCAAACCACGCTGGATAACATCAATAAGCTCACGGCAAGCCAGAGCATGCAGCAGTTGCCGCAGGATATGCAGAAAACGCTGCGTGAACTGAACCGTAGCATGCAGGGCTTCCAGCCTGGTTCGGCGGCCTACAACAAGATGGTGGCAGATATGCAGCGTCTTGATCAGGTCTTGCGTGAACTGCAGCCCGTACTGAAAACGCTCAATGAGAAGAGCAACGCGCTGGTGTTTGAAGCAAAAGATAAAAAGGATCCTGAGCCGAAGAGGGCGAAACAATGAAAAAATGGCTAGCGATTGTAGGTGCGATGGTGCTCACGGCCTGTAGCTCAGGGAGTGAAACGAAAAGCTACTATCAGCTGCCGCTGATGGCGCAGGTGGGTACGCAGAGCACCGCCTCGCAGGGCAACCGTCTGCTGTGGGTTGAGCAAGTGGCTGTGCCAGATTATCTGGCCGGCAACGGGGTGGTTTACCAGACCAGCGATGTGCAGTATGTGATTGCGAATAATAACCTGTGGGCCAGCCCGCTGGATCAACAGTTGCGCAATACGCTGGTGGCGAATCTCAGCAGCCAGCTTCCGGGCTGGGTTGTCGCCTCCCAGCCTCTTGGAAGCGACCAGGACACGCTGAACGTGACGGTAACGGGCTTCCATGGTCGTTATGACGGTGCCGTTGTCATCAGCGGAGAATGGCTGCTTAACCATCAGGGACAGCTGATTAAGCGTCCGTTTCATCTGGAGCTCAAGCAGCAAAAAGATGGCTATGATGAAATGGTGAAAGTGCTTGCCCAAGGGTGGGCACAGGAATCGGCCAACATCGCGAGAGAAATCTCCCGGCTGCCATAAGTAAAATTCATCATCAAAAACCGCAATCGGTCTGCCACTGATTGCGGTTTTTTTTCAGTTTTACGTCAGACCGTTACTTGTCCCGGGTCACAATTTTTGTACAAATGATCTTCTGGCTAGCTCACAAATATGACATCCGTATGAATTTTGAACGTTGACGCTACGACTAATTCGGGGTATTCGTTATCTGTGCCTGCACGCATTGTGCAGTCACTGTTTTCTTTCCACCAGACAAAAGAATGAGGGAAACGAGGCATGAAGAGACAGAAACGAGATCGCCTGGAACGGGCTCATCAACGTGGTTATCAGGCCGGCATCGCTGGACGATCTAAAGAAATGTGTCCTTATCAGACGATTAATCAAAGGTCACAATGGCTGGGAGGCTGGCGAGAAGCCATCGGCGACAGGGCACTCATAGCCTGATAACGTCTCTTTAAAAACAGAAACCTCCGCAATGCGGAGGTTTCGCCTTTCTGAAGCCGCGTAAAGCAGCGTTTAGAAAGCAGATGTATCCTGGAACAGGCCCACTTTCAGGTCGTTCGCGGTATAGATCAGACGGCCATCTACCAGCACTTCGCCATCCGCCAGGCCCATAATCAGGCGGCGGTTAACAATGCGTTTGAAGTGAATACGATAGGTCACTTTCTTCGCAGATGGCAGAACCTGACCCGTGAATTTCACTTCACCCACACCCAGCGCACGGCCTTTACCTTCGCCGCCCAGCCAGCCCAGGTAGAAGCCAACCAGCTGCCACATCGCATCCAGGCCCAGGCAGCCAGGCATTACCGGATCGCCAATAAAGTGGCAACCGAAGAACCACAGGTCCGGATTGATATCGAGTTCTGCTTCTACGTAACCCTTATCGAAGTTGCCGCCGGTTTCGGTCATTTTCACGACACGGTCCATCATCAGCATGTTCGGGGCCGGTAACTGTGGGCCTTTCGCGCCAAACAGTTCACCGCGACCAGAGGCAAGAAGATCTTCTTTTGTATAGGATTCGCGTTTATCTACCATGTTCTCAGTAAGCCTTATTTTAGTGAAGGACGCAGGATAGCTAACACGTGTACGCTGAACAAGTCCGATCAGTTTGAACTAAACCAACCTAACCAGCGTAACGGCCACGGATAACGATGACGAGCATCTTGCTGGGTCGCCTGAGCAATGCGCTCCTGGATGGTCTGCATCAGGGTCGTTTGTCCCTCTCCGTCCCATACCAGGTTTGTCAGTAAGGGTAGTGCATCCTCGACGCCTTCGATGGCCCAGAGGGAGAATTGTCCCTGCTCTACCGCATCCAGCAGTGCCTGGCTGAGGCTTAAATGGCGTGCGTTGGGGGCTGGAATAATCACACCCTGTTTGCCGTTTAACCCGCGTTGCTGACAAATAGAGAAGAAGCCCTCAATCTTTTCATTCAGGCCCCCCACTGGCTGGGCACGACCAAATTGATCGACCGAACCGGTAATGGCGATGTTCTGATTGATCGGGACTTCCGCCAGGGCGCTGATTAAGGCACACAGCTCGGCCATAGAGGCGCTATCCCCATCCACTTCGCTGTAGGATTGCTCAAACGTCAGCGAGGCAGAGAAGGGGATTTGTTGCTCAAGCTGCAGCTCTGACATCAGGAACGCCTGCATGATCATCATGCCTTTGGCGTGGATGTTTCCACCCAGCTCGGCTTTCCGTTCGATGTCGGTAAACTCGCCATCGCCAATATGGACGACGCAACTGATGCGTGAAGGCTCGCCAAACGCACGCGGATGCCCGGGAAATTCAATCACCGACAGGGCATTGATCTGTCCGATGCGATCGCCTTCGGTCTCGACCAGAATTTGCTCCAGCAGAATTTCATCCTGCATACGATCGGCCAGATAGCCTTCCCGCCACTCTCTTTGGGCCAGCATCTGGGAAAGTTGCTCACCGGTAAATGCGCTATTCCCACTGATCGCACCCACTTCACGCAGCTGTTTGCTGATCCAGAGCGGACACAGCGGCAGCGTCTCCTGGTCACCGGTATAGCGAACCGCTTCGCGGATAAGTCCTGGCCAGGCGTCAGCCGCAGGCGTCGGCAGGGCAAAGCGGGCAGCAACGGCCATCACCCACTGACACCACTGCGCCATGTCATCGGCATCAGCAATCTGAATATTGTCTTCGTACTCGCTGTACACTGCCTGTGCAGCCAGCTCCGGCTCCATTTCCTGGAAATCAGCCAGCGATTCACGGTCACCCGTCAGCACCACGGTCAACGACAGCGGCATGGAAGGGACAGAGACCGGCAGAGGACGAGACTCGTCATAGCCCACCCAGTCAAATCGTTGCTGGCTCACAATCGTTTTCAGGCGCATCCATAGCAGCGGCTGGGAGAGCAGGGTACGCAGGGAAATGATCAGTACGCCGCCATTGGCGCGATGCACCAGGCCCGGTTGCAGCGATAACTCACCGTTGAACTGGCGAAGGCAACCAAAGAGTTGTTCGGCCTCGGCCCAGTTAGCGGATACCACTTCGCCCTTTACCGCAAAACGGCCATCAGCCTGTTCTGCGGGTTCGAAAGAGACATCATGTCCTGAAATACGATACTGGCCGCCGTAAATAGCATTGGCTTCCGGCTGCAACTGGCGCATGGCATCACCCAGAAGCGTTAAATACTCGGCTTCTTCCGGGGCTTTGAGCAGCATGAAGGGAGATGTCGCCCACGGGCTTAACACCTGGTCCAGTGCGTAATGCAAACGCGGTTGTGTATCGCTAAGTATGAATTCGTGTTCTTGTGCGAGGTCTGGCTGTGCAAACAATTCCTGATAGCTTTCGGTATCCGGAACAAGGTCACGCCATGCAAGTTTCGTAATGGTCAAAGTTGATGTTTTTTAGTCAGATGTAAAACCGTGGAGTATACCGTAAGCGGGGGGCTCTTCCCAAGCAGGATTGGGGTTTTCGGGAAGCGAATCGCCTGCAATGCTTCACAGGATATGATTTCTTTTCAGCAGATTGCTAAAAAACTGATATTCTGAACAGAGTTACGTGGTAACACTGAGATCGCAATGAAATATCAACAACTGGAAAATCTCGAAAGCGGCTGGAAATGGAAGTACCTGGTCAAGAAGCACCGAGAAGGGGAGCTGATTACCTGCTACATCGAAGCCAGCGCCGCACAAGAGGCCGTGGATATTTTGCTGACCCTCGAAAATGAACCGGTACAGGTGAATGGCTGGATTGAGAAACATATCAATCCGGCACTGTTGAACCGGATGAAGCAAACTATCCGCGCACGACGCAAACGGCATTTTAATGCTGAGCATCAGCACACCCGTAAAAAATCCATCGACCTCGAATTCATGGTCTGGCAGCGTCTTGCAGGGCTTGCGCAACGGCGGGGAAAAACGTTGTCAGAAACGGTGGTGCAGTTGATTGAAGATGCCGAGCATAAAGAGAAATACGCCAACCAGATGTCTACGCTGAAGAACGATCTTCAGGCGCTGCTGGGTAAAAAATAACTTTTGAGTTTCTTCAGATAATAAAAAACCCCGCATCGCGGGGTTTTTTTATAAGACGATAACTTAAGCCGCTGGCTGAGTTACAACGTCTTTAACGCCTTTAACTTCGATCTCTACGCGACGATCTGGTGCCAGGCAGTCGATCAGAGCAGCGCGAGCTTTAACGTTGTCACAGGTGTTGCCAGTAACTGGGTTAGATTCGCCCATACCACGTGGGGAGATCTTGTTAGCTGGGATACCTTTAGAGATCAGGTAATCAACAACAGACTGAGCACGTTTCTCAGACAGTTTCTGGTTGTAAGCGTCAGAACCGATGCGGTCGGTGAAGCCCAGAACCACTACAGAACCGTCTTTAGGATCCAGGTTGCTCAGCTGGGTGTACAGCTGATCCAGTGCCTGCTGACCTTCTGGTTTCAGGGTCGCTTTGTTGAAGTTGAACAGAACGTCAGACTTCAGAGTGAAGTGCTTGGTCTGTACTTCTGGAGCTGGAGCCGGCGCTGGAGCAACAACTGGTGCTGCATCTTCCTGCTGGCCGAAGCGGTAGGAAACACCTACGCTCAGCATGCCGTTGTCTGGACGAACACCAACGGTAGCACCGTCACCGATGTTGTTAACCCACTGGTATTCCAGACGGGTAGCGATGTCACGGGTCATAGCCCACTCAACGCCACCAGCGAATACTGGGGAAACACCAGTGTCATGGTCGTCGCCAGCGTTGCTGTTGCTGGAGTCAGCGCGCCAAACCATGCCGCCCAGACGGGTGTACACGTCCAGATCGTCAGTTACTGGGTAACCCAGTTTAGCAGTCAACTGAACGCCCTGAGCTTTGAAAGCGCCATTGGTTTCGTTGCCTTTGTAAGGCATACGACCTAACCAGTCGTAACCCATTTCAAAGCCAACATACGGGTTAACCTGATAGCCACCGAACGCACCTGCACCAAGCTGGCTCTCGTGAGTCGGGCCATCATTGTTCAGGCTGCTGTTGTACCAGCCGGTGTCGTGGAACTGAGACCAGCCCAGTTTACCACCTGCATACCAGGTATTATCTTTCGGAGCGGCCTGCGCTACGGTAGCGAAGCCAGCCAGTGCCACTGCAATCGCGATAGCTGTCTTTTTCATTTTTTGCGCCTCGTTATCATCCAAAATTCGCCATGAAAATCTCAATCGAGAATCACGGTTAAATCCTTCACCGGGGGGCGTGGTCAAATATAAATCTACCGATATCTTCGGCTTAGGCCGAGCACCCCTGGCGATGTAAAGTCTACAACGTAGCTGAAAACTTACAAGTGTGAAGTCCGTCAGGCATATGAAAAAAAAAGTTCCGTATACCGATTATTTAATAATTTCTGAACGAAATTTGTGCAATAAAATTAAGAAGAACCGCACCAGACAAGCCTTGCCGCCGTTTTGGACGATGGAACTAAAAGCGCATCTTAAGGTCGAAAAAAATTCCAGGAAAACTCTTAAATTTGCTCAGTGATACAAATTTGAGTGAATTTTTAGCCCAGAAAGTTGTCCTCTGCGGTAAGAATCCTGGCGAACCGGGCGCATGATAAAGCCGATCGCATTGCCTTCTTCTGCCGCTTCGGTGAGGCGAAAATGTTCCTGCTCCGTCAATTCGTCTGATAACCATCCAATCACCACGCTGTAATTCCCTGTACGTAATGCCCGGATCATCGACTCAACCGTATCGCAAGGAGAGAGTTGGTTAATTTGCATGACCTTAGTCAGCGGCAGGCCTGCAGACTGAACCCATTCCCGGCTCAGTTTCTGCTGCGGCGTCAGCCAGAGCTGCCAGCGCGATTGCTGACCAAGCTGCTGCAAGAGCGGCAGTAACAGAAGTTGGGTCAACAGGGGCTGGTCTTCACGATAAACCACTTCACTGATAAGCCCTGTCGAAACACGCCCGACGGCGTTCTGTGCGACATCGCCAGCGGTAGAAGAGAAAGATGTTGAGCGATTTGCATAGCCTGAAGTGTACATAATCATTCCAGCCCTGTAGTTACTGTATGAATATACAGTAACCCCTGTATGCATAAAGATCAACCTCAATTTCGGAAAGCGACTCGCAAAATTCATTCATTCCTGGCGAACCTGAAAAAATCATCTTGCTCATCGGCAATAAGTTGCCTATTTTCCTGTTAACGGATCCGTTAGTAAGAAATGTCGTCGTTAATATCTGATTTTTAATGGAAATATCATGAAAAAGATATCTTATGAACGGATTTATAAATCCCAGGAATACCTCTCTCCATTAGGAGAAATTCATCATCGTGCGCTTTTTGGTGGCTATACCCTGGCCGTCGATGAGGCGGTGTTTGCCATGGTGTCAGACGGTGAGCTTTACCTTCGCGCCTGTGAGGAAAGTGCGAAGTACTGTGTAAAAAACGGATCCTCCTTTTTGACCTTAATGAAACGCGGCCGGCCGATCCTTCTCAACTATTATCGTGTGGATGACGGTCTCTGGCAGGACAGGGAGCGGCTGCTTCAGCTTTCCTCTTACGCGCTTAATGCCGCGGGTAAAGAGCGCATCCAGCGCTACCAGCGAAACCGGCTAAAGGATCTGCCCAACCTGACTTTTCAGCTGGAAGTCCTGCTCTGTGAAGCCGGGATTACCAACGAAGATACCCTCCGGTCGCTGGGAGCCAGAACGAGCTGGCTAAAGCTGCGGGCAAAAAATAAAGCACTCAGTATCAAAGTACTGTTTGCCCTGGAAGGGGCGATTGAGGGCCTGCATGAAGCGGCACTCCCGGCGGAAATTCGCCGGGAGCTGACGGAGTGGTTTAATGCGCTGCCTGAGCCACAGGAGAATCGCTCCTCCAGGTAGCGATTTGCTGTTGCAGTCGGCAAATTTCTGGCAGCAGAGCGATAAGCAGACCAATCTGCTGGAGAACCAGCGGCGCTTTGCTGTCGTTTCCTGGGTCAAGATGCGCAATCCGTTGAGCCAGTTCATCCAGCGCCTGCTGGACACGCGGTTGATCGGCTGGGCGGTGATGTAGCGCATCATCGACATAGCAGACAGCATCATCCAGCAAGGCAAGGATGCCCGGGTTTGTCAGTTTTTCGCGGTGGGCACCGAGCGTTGAGATATAGCTGGTGAAGGTATGGTTCAGGCACAGCAGGCGGAAAGCCGTTTCACGAATTTCTGCCGTGGCGCGCGGCTCCGTTGACATATTAGAGACTACGGAAGCCAGTTCAGCATCGCTGTTATGCGCATCACGTCGGGCAATGCGGTAAGCCAGACGGTTATCGCGTCCCTGGTGGTACTGTTCAAGAATGGCATCCAGATAGCGGCAGTTGGCATTCATCGCCCTGTCCAGGACGCGCGGCAAATTACGAAAACGCCAGTCGGGCCAGATAAAACTCACTGCCGCCCAGGCGATAGCACAGCCGAGCAGCGTATCGATCACGCGGGGCAGGGCAACTTCAAACCCTTCGCCCAGTAGATTAAAGCAGAGTAGCACCAGCAGAGTGATGAACATCGTCGCGTGGGCGTACTGCACATTACGAAAGGCGAAGAACAGCACCCCGGTGATCACGATCAGGATCAGCTGGCCTTCCACCGAGGGCACAAAATAGAGCACCGGTAGCCCGATTGCGACCCCCACCAGCGTGCCGATAATACGCAGCGCCAGGCGGTGTCGGGTGGCGTTATAGTTCGGCTGGCAGACGAACAGGCTGGTCAGCAGGATCCAGTACCCGTGATGTAAACCGGTTATCTGGATAAAGGCGTAACCCACGCACAGCACCAGCGACATGCGTACCGCATGGCGAAACAGGGCAGATTCCGGCGTAAAGTTTCGGCTTAACCGGAGCCACATATCGCTAAAACTGTGCACGCTGTCATCCGCGAGCTGACTGTCCGCCTCATTGCCCGGCAGCGCCATGGCCTGTTCAGACTCAATCGTTGCCAGCTGAGCATCAATCGCCCGCAGGTTATTGAGCAAAAATCCCAACGCTTTAATATGCTCCGGCGACGTTCCGCTGGCTCGCACGCGGTCAATTGCCGCATCAAGATGGCTGAACACGCGTTCAAAGCGTGGATCGTGTTGATAAGGCGTGCGCAGCAGAATGGAGCGCGCCAGCTGCTGGCACGCCTGGGACTGCATGGAAAGCAGACGCTGGAAGCGGAACATAACGTCGCTGTAGCGAAACTTCTCGCGCAGGGCCGCATACTGAACATGAGACGAGCTGGCGCGTTCATGAATATCCTGAGCGGCAAAGTAATAGTGCAGCGTTCTGCGCGTCCCTCGCTGGCCACGGTCGCCGCGAAGCCGGGTAAGCAGCGACGCTTTTGTCTGGTTAAGCGTGGCGACAAGCTGGCCGTTCGCCAGAGCCAGATCGTAGAGCGGAGCCTGGCTCTCCTCTTCGATATCCGGGTCAAACAGCCGGGATTTGAGCTCAAGGTAGTGGGCCAACTGCTCGTAACTGCGAGCAAGGTTATCCTGCAGAGGGCGAACCGGGAAGATCAGATGGCCGGTTAACGTCAGCAGGTTATACCAGATGGCCCCCAGCAACAGCAGTACAGGCTGCTGATACCATTGGTCGTAAAGCGACACCCCCAGCATGGTGTAGATGGCAATCAGCAGGGCGCCAAACGCGATGGTGGCATAGCGCTGCCCCAGCCCACCCAGCAAAATAAACCCGCTGGTGGAAAGCGTAAGGCCTAGAGCAAACAGCCACGGCCACGGGAACAGCAACTCCACGGACGCGGAGGCAATAAAAAAGCAGACAAGGGTGATGACCAGGTTGCGCAGACGCCCGGCAAGGCGATCGTCGAGATCCGCCAGCGCCCCCGCAACCACCCCCAGCGTGAGCGGAATGGTGAGCTTGACATCGTTCAGCCACCACGGCAGCGCAACCGTGCCGCAAAGTGCGATAAAAATCCTGACGTTATAGAGCCAGGAGCTGTTCCAGGTGTAACGGCGAAGCAGTGGGCTTAGCATAGACGCGGCCAGTCCTTAATCACTGAAAACGACGACGTGCATTCGCTTCACGCGCCGCCTGGGCCACTTCGACCGGAACTACCCTGCGCCCGACAGGCCACAGAGCGATGGCGGCGATCTTAAAGTTCGTGATCCCCACCGGAATACCAATGATTGTGATGCACTGCGCAATACCAGCAAAAATATGCATTACGCACAGCCACCAGCCGAAGAAAATCAACCACAGAATGTTCAGCACGGTTCCGCCCGTGTTCATCAGCGCGCTTTTTTTCTCCGGGTTCAGTTCGTCAACGTGAACCGCTTCATTCCCGTAAGGGATAAAGGATAGTTTGGTGATTTCCCAGCAGGAGCGGGTCAGGGGAAGCGTAAAAATCAGGACGATGCTCACCAGGGTGGCAAAAAGCCAGGAAAGGGTGGTGGCAAAACCGCCCAGCACAAAATTCAACACATTCAGAACGGTACGCATAAACCCTCACTTCCTTTCGATAAAATTAACGCCCAATGATTGTAACGTTTTTTTAGGCTGGAGCACCTTAAAACTGGCAGTTAAACTATCAGGCAATTATCTCTTCGTGGATCCGGCTGGATATGGAACTGAAAGCAACTTCAATGGGCAAACGCCTGGCGCAACACCCTTACGACAAGGTTGTCCTCCTCAACGCGGGAGTAAAGGTCTCCGGTGAACGCCACGAATACCTCATTCCGTTCAATCAACTCCTGGCCATCCACTGCAAACGCGGGCTGGTATGGGGCGAACTGGAGTTTGTGCTCCCTGCAGATAAAGTCGTACGTCTTCACGGTACGGAGTGGGGCGAAACCCAGCGTTTTCATCATCATCTGAACCAGCTCTGGCAGCAGTGGAGTCACGATATGAGCGTGATAGCCGCACAGGTCCTGCAGCAGTTGCTGAGTGATATCGCGCAGAGTAATGCCCAACAAACATGGCTGACCCGTCAGCAGACCACCGGTCTGCAGCAAAAAATCAGGCAGGCGCTGAGGGCGCTGCCGTTACCGGTGACGCGTCTCAATGAGTTTGATAATTGCCGTGACGCCTGGCGACAGTGTCAGGCCTGGCTGAGCGACGCAGACAAGAGCCGGCTGGCGCATAACCAGGCGTGGACAGACGAAATGCTCACCCGCTATGCCGATTTCTTCAGTACGGTGGAGTCGTCGCCGCTGAATCCTGCCCAGGCTCGCGCCGTGGTTAACGGCGAACAATCGCTGCTGGTGCTCGCGGGGGCCGGGAGCGGTAAAACGTCCGTACTGGTCGCGCGGGCGGGGTGGTTGCTGACAACGGGCGAGGCCGTCGCCGATCAGATCCTGCTGCTGGCGTTTGGTCGCAAGGCGGCGCAGGAGATGGACGAACGCATTCAGGAGCGTTTGCACACCCGGGATATTACCGCCCGAACCTTCCATGCCCTTGCGCTGCACATCATTCAGCAGGGCAGCAAAAAAGTCCCTTCCATCAGTAAACTGGAAAACGACACCCAGGCGCGTCAGGCCCTGTTTATTAAGGCGTGGCGGCAGCAGTGTAGCGAGAAAAAAGCGCAGGCGAAAGGGTGGCGACAGTGGCTGGAAGACGAGCTCAACTGGGACGTGCCGGAAGGTAGTTTCTGGCAGGATGAAAAGCTGGCGCGTCGGCTTGGCTCGCGTCTCGACCGCTGGGTGAGCCTGATGCGTATGCACGGCGGAACCCAAGCCGAGATGATTGAGAGTGCGCCGGAGGACATCCGCGCGCTTTTTTCAAAGCGGGTCAAACTGATGGCACCGCTGCTGAAAGCCTGGAAAACGGCGCTGAAGGAGGAAAACGCCGTCGACTTCTCAGGCCTGATCCATCAGGCCATCATCATTCTGGAGAAGGGGCGCTTTGTCAGCCCGTGGAAACACATTCTGGTTGATGAGTTCCAGGATATCTCTCCGCAGCGTGCCGCGCTGCTTTCGGCGTTACGGGCGCAAAATAAACATACCTCTCTGTTTGCAGTAGGGGATGACTGGCAGGCCATCTACCGCTTTAGCGGCGCGCAGCTTTCACTGACCACCGCGTTCCATCACTATTTTGGCGAAGGCGATCGCAGCGATCTGGATACTACCTACCGCTTTAACTCCCGAATTGGCGAAATTGCGAACCGCTTTATTCAGCAGAACCCCCATCAGCTGGCCAAGCCGCTTAATAGCCTGAGGGCGGGAGATAAAAAAGCCGTAACCCTGCTGGCGGAAGACCAGCTTGAGCCGCTGCTGGACAAACTCAGCGGCTACGCAAAGCCAGATGAACGTATTCTGGTGCTGGCGCGTTATCACCATCTAAAACCTGCGGTGCTGGAAAAGGCGGCGACTCGCTGGCCGAAGCTGCTGCTTGATTTTATGACCATCCACGCAAGCAAAGGCCAGCAGGCCGATTACGTCATTGTGGTCGGGCTGAAAGAGGGGAGCGATGGGTTCCCGGCCCCTGCCCGTGAGTCGGTGATGGAAGAAGCATTACTGCCGGTACCGGAGGATTTCCCGGATGCCGAAGAGCGGCGTTTGCTGTACGTGGCGATCACCCGCGCGCGTCATCGCGTGTGGCTGCTGTTCAATAGAGAGGAGCCGTCAGTATTTGTCGATATTCTGAAGAGTATTGATGTGCCGGTGGCGCGCAAGCCGTAGCGGGATTGCCGGGTGGTGGCTTCGCCTGACCCGGCCGACAAAACTCGTTGGCCCGTGCAAGCGTAGCGCCGCCGGGCATAACGCTACTTCAGTCTCTCGGAAAGATAACGCTGATAATCCGGGATGAGAATTTCAACCGGCGAGTTGAACTGCGGTGATTCAATGATGAAATCCGCCGTCGACAGGTTTGTCGCCACCGGAATATCCCAGACGGTGGCAAGACGCAGCAGCGCTTTCACGTCCGGGTCATGCGGAACCGCATTCAGCGGGTCCCAGAAGAAGATCAGAACATCAATTTTCCCCTCAGAAATCTGTGCGCCCACCTGCTGATCGCCACCCATCGGGCCGCTCAGCATGGCGTTCACTTCCAGACCCGTTTCGCGGTGGATAAGGTTACCGGTGGTGCCCGTCGCCGAGAGGGCGTGCTTTTCCAGCAAGGACTGATGGCGACGAACCCAGTTAAGCAGCATTTGTTTACAGTGATCGTGCGCAACCAGCGCAATGTGCTTGCGTGCCGGTAATGTGCGTGTTGTCAGTTCCATAATCATATCCATCAGGTTAACTGGCTACACGATGACGGGAACCGCCTGATGCTGCAAGAGAAAGGCGAAAAAAATGTGGCTTACGACGAAGGTTGTTGCTTCACCCACTGTAAAAAGCGGGCTCGCGTGTCGGGATCGGCCTGCTGAAACCAAAATTTCAGGCGTTGTTCTGTCAGCGTCTGGGATTGAGGGGGGATCACATCCAGCTCTGAGACGCCGGACAGCAGTGTACTGTCGTCAGCCATCATGGTGGCAAACCGGGGCAGCGAGGCGCGCTTACCCGCTTTGTTATAGGCCTGGGTTGCGGCCTCATAATCTGTGCCCGTCGGTGACGACGTCAGCGCCAGAATATCCAGCTTCACCGGGATCGGGGTGGCATCGCCATCCACCAGTTCCACACGCGGCGAGGCGTCAAACGTCGCCGACTCTTTTTCCGTTTCCAGACGCGGCAACGTAAAGTTCACCTGGCTTACCTGCTGGGTGTTAAAGCTCATAATCAGCGGGGGAGAGAGATACGTTCGTTGTTCATGATTAGCAAGGCGGATGGTTTTTTCCACCCGGAACACCACCTGATGAGGGCCGTTATCCAGTTCGATGCTGTCGGCACCGCGTAATAACGAACTGGAGACTTTTTTCCCGTCCAGCACCAGCAGGTCAATGTCGGAAGAAAGCCGAAGCGTGGTTGCAAAAACGCAAACCGGCATCACTAACGCAATCACAGCAGTGGCAAGGCCGGCTTTCATAGGGGCTCCTGTTTAACGTACGCTTACCGCGATAATGTATCTAAATTTGTCGATAATCATGTTTACTAACATATAGACATATTCTGGCCTTTTGCTCTCATACATCTGTATGGGATGGATGGTTGAGATGTGCGCTTTGACATACACTTGTTAAAAAGCCAGGAGGAAAAGCATGAAAGAGAATGATATTGCCGAGATTTTGACGTCCACACGCACCATTGCGCTGGTGGGGGCGAGCGATAAACCGGATCGTCCAAGCTATCGGGTAATGAAGTACCTTCTCGATCAGGGCTACCACGTCATCCCTGTGTCACCAAAAGTGGCCGGTGAGACCTTGCTGGGCCAGCCAGGATACGCCACGCTAAACGACGTACCGGAAAAGGTGGATATGGTGGATGTGTTCCGTAATTCCGAGGCTGCATGGGGCGTGGCGCAGGAGGCCATTGCCATCGGTGCGAAAACGCTGTGGATGCAGTTAGGCGTTATTAACGAACAGGCTGCGGTGCTGGCGCGCGAGGCGGGGCTGAAGGTGGTGATGGATCGCTGTCCGGCAATTGAAATCCCCCGGCTGGGGCTGACAAAGTCATAAAAAAAAGCCCGTTATCGGGCTTTTTTTACACGCTTAGTTCCGCAGGCGCGGAGCCTGTAACTGTTTGCGGATAGTCTGAGCCAGTTCATCCATCGTGGGTTGCTCCGGATGCTCATCCTGCAATTCACTGCTTAGCTGCGCCTCAGCAAGATAGGTATGGACGGGTTGTCCATCATCACCTTCCATCACCACATGGTACCAGGGTGCGGCGCGAAGCTCTGCGTTCACCGCCAGCTCATCCGCCGACGGTTCATCAAGGGAATACTCCGGGTCGATATCCACGACCACACCCAAATACCCGAGCAAAGTGTGGCGGACCTGCTGGCCGATACCGAATTTGCTGGCAATCATAGTCACCTCCCGGGAAACACTACTTACACTCTATGTGCGGGCAATATTTCTCTTTTCAAGTTACATGACGCGACAGGCAAACCCTTTCAGATACAGCCCTTCCGGGTAGGTAGCGATCACCGGGTGATCGGCTGCCTGACAGAACTGCTCTATAAATTGTACATCACGACCAGCATCTATTGCGGCATCGGCGATGATTTTCTGAAATAAATCTGTGGTCATCAGTCCAGAGCAGGAGAAGGTGAGCAGCACGCCGCCTGGGTTCAACAGCTGAATGGCCAGCATGTTGATATCTTTATAGCCGCGGCAGGCACCCATCAGCTGGCTTTTGTTCTCCACAAACTTGGGCGGATCCATCACGATAACGTCAAACTTCTCACCCTGATCGCGATATTTACGCAGCAGTTTGAAGACGTCGTCGCGAATGAATTCGGCTTTGCTCAGATCCAGCTTGTTCAGCTCGACGTTCTGTTTTGCCACATCCAGCGCTTCCTGAGACGTATCCACGCTCACCACCTGCGCGCAGCCGCCCATTAAAGCCGATACCGCAAAGCCGCCGGTGTAAGAGAAGCAGTTGAGCACGCGTTTGTCGGCAACGTACTGACGCGTGGCCAGACGGCTGTCACGCTGGTCGAGGTAATAGCCCGTTTTATGACCACCCTGAATATCCACCAGCAGCTTCATGCCGTGCTCTTCGATAGGCAGCAGGGCAGGCGGCAGTTCGCCGGTCACCGGACCCTGGGTCAGTTCCATTCCCTCTTTTTTACGCACAGCCACATCGCTGCGGTCATAGATGGCGCACTCCGGGAACAGAGACTGCAGGGCGCTGATCAGCGCGGCGCGCTGGTATTCCGCCCCAGCGCTCAGTAACTGCAGGACCAGGAAGTTACCGAAGCGGTCAATGGTCACGCCCGGTAGACCGTCGGACTCTCCGGCAATCAGGCGGTAGCTGTCCAGACCATCGCGTTTGGCCAGCCAGTCGCGCCACTGCTGCGCCTGCTGCAAACGACGCACAAAGAAGTCGATATCGATGGTTTCATCTTTGTCGAAGGTCCAGACGCGCGCGCGGATCTGGGAGGCTGGCGAGTAGGCGCCTCGTGCTAACCATTTCCCCTGATGGTCAACAATATCAATGGTTTCACCGAGGCTGGCTTTACCTTCCATACGGGCAACCGCGCCGGAAAAGACCCAGGGATGACGGCGCAGTAATGACTTCTCGCGCCCTTTGGCTAACACTAAACGTACACTCATAATTTGCTATTCTGTCGATTCAAGAAAATGGCCGCCATTTTCCCGAGTTCGCCGGGGAAATGCAACGCGCCAGACGGATAAGGAGAAGGAAGATGTCAAAAGTCTGCACTATCGCCTGGGTTCACGGCGTCGTTCAGGGCGTGGGCTTCCGCTACAGCACGCAGCGCGAGGCCGTTCAGCTTGGGCTAACGGGATATGCGCGAAACATGGATGATGGCAGCGTTGAGGTGGTCGCCTGTGGCGAGGCAGAGCAGGTTGAAAAACTGATGGCGTGGCTGAAAGCGGGTGGGCCGCGCAGTGCCCGGGTTGATAAGGTCTTAACCGAACCGCATCAACCCGGCCGGGAATACATGAACTTCGGTATTCGCTACTAAATGCATTTCACCGGTTTAGGCAGGCCGGCAATTTTGGTGGCCTGTTTGGCCGGGCCTTTCGGGAACAGACGATACAGATAGCGGCTGTTGCCTTTCTCTTCACCGAATTTATTGGCCATGGCTTTAACCAGCATCCGGATAGCCGGAGAGGTATTGAATTCGAGATAGAACTCGCGCACAAAGCGCACCACTTCCCAGTGCTCAGGGGAGAGCGCGATCGCCTCTTTTTCTGCAATCACTTCCGCCAGCGCCTCGCTCCACTGGTGGCTGTCTTTCAGATAACCGTCGTTATCGGTTTCGATCTCTTTACCTTCAAAGCTCAACATAGTTATTCACGCATCAGTCAAAAACCGCCGCAGTGTACCAAAAAACAAAGCCCCGCATAAGCGGGGCTCGGTACACAACACTCTGGCTTAATCCCGGCTGGCGAAGCCCAGGATGCTCAGCAGGCTGACGAAGATGTTGTACAGCGACACATACAGGCTCACGGTGGCGCGGATGTAGTTGGTCTCACCGCCGTGAATGATGTTGCTGGTTTCATACAGGATCGCGCCGGATGACAGCAGGATAAACACCGCGCTAATCGCCAGGTGCAGGGCAGGGAGCTGCAGGAAGATGTTAGCCACCATACCAATCAGCACCACCACGATACCTGCCATCAGCATACCGCCGAGGAAGGACATGTCCTTGCGGGTGGTCAGCACGTAGGCGGAGCAGCAGAAGAACACCAGCGCGGTGCCGCCCAGCGCCATACCGATCACATCACCCATGCCGGCAGACAGGTACGCGTTCAGGATTGGCCCCAGGATATAACCCAGGAAGCCGGTAAAGGCGAACGCGGAAAGAATACCGACCGGTTTGTCAGCGGTTTTGTAGGTCAGGAACATCAGACCGTACATCCCCACCAGCGTCAGGATCAGCCCCGGAGACGGCAGCATCAGCACGGTGCTGGCGGTGGCGGTGATCGCCGAAAACGCCAGCGTCAGGCTGAGCATAAAGTACGTATTGCGCAGCACCTTGTGGGTGCTGAGTAGCGATGTGCGGTCGCGTGAGGAAGTAATTATACGATCCATGAGTCACTCTCTTATGACAGATGTAATTAACGGAAAGAATAGGAAACGGCGCGCCAGTCTTAAAGTGGTTTTACCCATCTTTACTCAGCAGGTTAGCGCCGGAGCTGGTTATTTATTCTGCAGAAAGACGTTTAATCAGTATGAACAGCGGTTTGGCACAATTAATCAGATCAAGCTCTTATAGGTTACTGAAAAATATTGCCTTATTAACATAAGGCCGCTAAGAGTTATTTCCGGATCGTCACAAAACAGACAATAAGGCGAAGGAAATGAAACCACAAACACGCACTCACTTTACACTCTCTTTACTGGCGGCCGGGATCCTGTGCGCCAGCACGGCAACCTGGGCGGCTAACGTGCCGGCAGGAACGCAGTTGGCCGATAAGCAGGAACTGGTCAGGAATAACGGAAGTGAACCCGCTTCGCTCGACCCGCATAAAGTCGAAAGCGACGTCGAATTCAATATTATCAGCGATTTATTCGACGGGCTGGTCAGTGTCTCCCCGGCGGGTGAAATCCAGCCACGGCTGGCGGAAAAATGGGAGAACAAGGACAACACCGTCTGGACGTTCCATCTGCGCCCGGGCATCACCTGGAGCGACGGTACCGCCATCACCGCGGAAGATATCGTCTGGAGCTGGCAGCGACTGGTTGACCCAAAAACCGCCTCACCGTATGCCAGTTATCCCGGAAGCATGCTTATCGTCAACGGTAATGAAATTGCCGAAGGCAAAAAAGCGCCCGATACGCTGGGCGTGAAAGCCATCAATGACACCACGCTGGAGGTCACGCTTTCTCAGCCTAATGCTGCTTTCCTGGCGATGCTGGCACACCCGTCTCTGGTGCCGATAGATAAAGTCCTGGTGGGGCGTTTCGGCGATAAGTGGACCAAGCCCGAGCACATCGTCAGCAGCGGTGCCTATAAGCTGTCCTCATGGGTAGTTAACGAACGCATTGTGGCGGAGCGTAACCCGCGCTACTGGGATAATGCCCATACTGTGATCAACAAGGTGACATATCTGCCTATCACCTCCGAGGCGGCTGATGTGAACCGCTATAAAGCGGGAGAAATCGATATTGTCTACACGGTGCCAGTCAACCAGTTCGCCCAGCTTAAGAAAACGCTGGGCAGTCAGCTGGATGTCTCTCCGCAGCTTGCCACCTACTATTACGAATTCAACACCGCCCGCCCGCCGTTCAACGATGCGCGCGTGCGTAAGGCGCTCAATATGGCGCTCGATAAAGACATCATCGCAGATAAAGTGATGGGGCAGGGACAGCGTCCGGCGTGGCTTATCAGCCAGCCGGACATTGGTGGCGTTAAGTTACAGAACCCGGATTACGCAAGCTGGCCGCGGGACAAACGAATTGCCGAGGCGAAAAAACTGCTCGAAGAGGCCGGGTATAACGCCAGCCATCCACTGAGTTTTAATCTGCTGTATAACACCTCTGAAACGCACCAGCGTATCGCGATTGCTGCCAGCTCAATGTGGAAGAAAAATCTGGGCGTCGAGGCGAAGCTGCAGAACCAGGAGTGGAAAACCATGCTCGATACCATGCACACCCATAACTTTGACGCGGTGCGCTACGCCTGGATTGCCGATTACGATGACGCCTCCACATTCCTGAATAACTTCCGTACCGGGGATAGCCAAAACACCACGCAGTACAGCAATCCTGAGTACGATCAAGCGCTGGTGAATGCGGCGAAGTCGAAAACGGCACAAGAGCGCGGTAAGTTTTATCAACAGGCAGAGGATTTGCTGGGGCGTGATGTGCCGGCGATCCCTGTCTATCACTACGTTCGTACGCACCTGGTGAAGCCGTGGGTGGGGGGATTCACGCCGGATAAGCTCGGGTACTACTACACGAAAGATATGTACATCAAAAAACACTAAGACATTCGCTGGATATTATGCTGGCAAAATGGCCAATATGTTGTCTATTCAACCGATTAAACGTAATTTGGCTATTTTTAAAGCGAACGAATGCGCGTGCTCTTTACAGCCTGCGGTGAGGTGTTTATAGTTCGCCTCACTTAGGAAGCGTGGCCGAGCGGTTGAAGGCACCGGTCTTGAAAACCGGCGACCCGAAAGGGTTCTAGAGTTCGAATCTCTACGCTTCCGCCAAATTCGAAAACCCTGCGATAGCAATATCGCAGGGTTTTTTGCTTTGGCTCTACACCTCCGCCATGCCACCCATGTTGTAGCCGATCGTCATCCCGGCGTCTGCCCTGTAGACGTTCGCTTTGACGCACCAGGTTTGCTCGATATTTTCAGGGGTGAGCACCTCCGCAGGCGCGCCCGTGGCCGCGATACGCCCGGCCTTCAGCAGGATCAGCCGCTGGCAGTAGTTGGCCGCCAGATTGAGATCGTGCAGCGCCACCACCACCGTAAGAGGCAGTTGCGATATAAGCCGCATCAGCTCCAGCTGGTGCTGAATGTCCAGGTGGTTTGTCGGCTCATCAAGCAGCAACACCCGGGGCTGCTGTGCCAGCGCTCGCGCTATCTGGGTTCGCTGACGCTCCCCACCAGACAGTTGCTGCCACCGCCGCTGGCGTAATCCGCATAGCCGCATGAGGCTAATCGCCTCTTCCACCGCCATATCATCATCGCGAGTGCTTCTCTGAAACGCCTTCCGGTAAGGCGTACGTCCCAGCCGCACGATTTCCTCGACGGTCAGTTCTCCCTCAACGTCGGCATGTTGCGGGACGAAGGCTAACTGCCGCGCGCGCGTTTTTAACGGCATCACGCTAAGCGACGTGCCATTAAGCGCGACGCGTTCACTGTGGTGTGGAAACAGCCCGGCAAGACAGCGTAGCAGCGTTGATTTGCCCGAGCCGTTTGGCCCTAACAGGCCGACAATCTGCCCGGATGACAGGTCGAGATCGATATCCTCAAGCACCGTCTGTGCTTGTCGGGTCACACTTAACCCGGAGACGGAAATATTCATGGATGCTCCTTCCGGTTTTGATAAAGCAGCGCCACAAAGACAGGTGCGCCCACCAGTGCCGTCACCACGCCGATGGGAAGCACCTGGTGCACAATCAGCGTGCGTGACACGACATCGGCCAGGATCATAAAGTGCGCGCCGATAAGAAACGTCAGCGGGATCGTGCGGCGATGGCCCGGACCGCTGAGCATGCGCGTCACATGGGGAATGACCAGCCCCACAAATCCCACTGCGCCTATGGCGCTGACCAGGGTTGCGGTGACGAACGCGCAGGTCAGCAACAGGATAATTCGTACAGCGGTCACCGGAATCCCGAGGGTGGTAGAGACCTCGTCTCCAAAGGTAAAGGTGTCCAGCGCCCGCGCAAAGAGGCATACCATCAGCAGGCCCGTCAACGTAACGGCCAGCGCCAGCAGCGCGTCTGGCCAGCGCACACCGCTCAGGCTGCCCATTAGCCAGAACATAACGCTACGCGACTGCTCGGCATTGGCGGAGGTGCTGACGATATATGCGGTCATGGCGTTGAAGAGCTGTGTGCCCGCAATGCCTGCCAGCAAAATGCGCGACGGGCTTGCGCTCATGCCGTTTGTAATCAACATGATGAGCGCAAAAGCGGCGCAGGCGCCAACAAACGCACCGCTGCTCACGCCAATCACGCTCCCCCCGATACCGAGCAGCATCACGCAGACGGCCCCCAGCGAAGCGCCTGCGGAGATGCCCAGCAGATAGGGCTCCGCCAGGGGGTTACGCAGTATTGACTGGAGCACCAGCCCGCACAGCGCCAGGCCGCCGCCGCTGCATGCTGCCATTAATGCGCGGCTCATGCGGTACTGCCAGACGATGCCTTCCTCGGGTTGCGGCAGAACGTATGCAGTCAGCCCAAGACCATTGAGGATCGCTTTTCCGGTAACGGCATACGATACCGGCATATCGCCGATACTTGCGGCAAAGACCAGCATCAGCGGCAATGCCACGGCGCCTGACGCCATTAACCCCTGCTGGCGGCGGGGAGAAGATACATGACTCATTATTCGCCCTGGAATGAAGCCAGCCGATCGCTGATAAGCTCAACCGCGTCGACGTTACGTAAAGAAGGGTTTAACGACATTGCGGGCACCATAATAATCTGATTATTCCTGACCGCCGGAATGTTTCTTGTCACCGGATCGCGTCGTAAAAAGGCCTCTTTTATCGCGGCGTCATCGGCAGGGTAGAGCCTGCGTGACATCTGAGCGATGACGATAACGTCTGGCTGCATTTGGGCAATATGTTCCCAGGTGACAGCGGGCCATTCATCATGCGAGTCAATAACGTTCTTTAACCCCAGCGTGCGGCTTATCCAGCCAGGCGCGCCGTAATTCCCTGCCACCCAGGGATCGCCATTCAGGCGGCTGCTTGAAAACCAGAAGACAACCTTCAGGGGTTTTGCTGAGATGCGCGCCTGCGCTTTCTGAATCCGTTCTGTCAGCTCACGATTGAGCTGCTCGCCGCGCGCGGGAACATCAAAGATGGCGGCCAGGTCTGTGACTTCGTGTTTTATTTCTGCCAGTGAAAACGGCGTGCTCCGTGCTCCGTCAGCGTTTGAGGTTGCCGTCACCATTTTGTCCGTGCAGTCGGCAGGGGAGATCCACGTCTTGATCCCCAGTGATGCAAACTGCTCGCGTGTTCCCACCTCGCCCTGCGGGCCAATATGCCAGTGATACTGAGCGAGGACGAGTTCCGGTTTTTGTCCCACCACGGCTTCAAAAGAGGGGGAGTTATCCGCAAGGCGGGGGAGTTTTTTTCCGGCATCAGCCAGCGAATCCGGGAGTTTGCCGAACCAGACTGAGGTTGCGGCGACAGATTTTTCCAGCCCCAGCGCGAGCAGCAATTCCGTTTCATGCTGACCCACGGTAACGACGCGCTGTGGCGCTTGCGTAAAGGTCTGCCTGACGCCGCAGTTTTCAATCGTCAGCGGGTAAGTTGTTGCTGCAAACGTGGCTGGTGCCATGGCCAGCAGTACTGTCAGTAATAACCCTTTTTTCAGAAGCATAAGAACCAATCCCAAGTTGTTATGTTATAACATAATACATATATTGTGATTGAGCGCAACACGCTGCCTGCCGGACATTTGCCGGTGCCTGTAATGAGAGGGAAACTTCATATTCAGATTAACGTCGCCGAAGTGAGTCATGACGCCAGAGGGCGGGGTGATGGTGAGCAAGTGTAACTTTATGCAATTTCACGCTTTACATCATGCTCAGAGATGTTTATAGTGCGCCTCACTTTGGAAGCGTGGCCGAGCGGTTGAAGGCACCGGTCTTGAAAACCGGCGACCCGAAAGGGTTCTAGAGTTCGAATCTCTACGCTTCCGCCAAATTCGAAAACCCTGCGATAGCACTATCGCAGGGTTTTTTCGTTTTACAGCCCAATCACCAGCTCAGCGGAATGACTTCTTGAGCAACACAGCGCCACATGCGGGTTCGGGGCGTTTTTCTCTGCCTCTGACTGTACGCTGTCCCGGTGATCCACCACGCCGTCAATCACCGGTGTCAGACACGCACCGCAGATCCCCATCTCGCAGGAGAGCGGTACGGCCACACCGTTTTCCTGTAGCACCTGGGCAATAGTTTTATCTGCCGGCACAGGCCAGCGCTCTCCGGTGGAGGCCAGTTTAACCGTGAAGATCTCGCCACTTTCAGCGCCGGTATCAGGCGCAGCGGGTTGAAACGCCTCGCTGTGGATCGTGGCGCCATCCCAGCCTTTCGCCGTCGCCACCTCACGTACTTTTTCCATAAACCCAGCCGGGCCACAGACCCAGGCGTGAAGACTCGCCGCGGCCACCGGGATATGCTCTGCCAGCAACGTGCGCGGGCTGGTGGTATGGATAACGCACTTACCATGCTCAAACTGCGCCAGTTCGCGGGCGAAAGCCGCGCTTTCAGCGTGTCTGACATAATAGTGCAGAGTGAACGGGGTTCCGGCTGCTTCCAGCTGCAGGGCCATGGCATACAGTGGCGTAATCCCGATCCCCGCAGCCAGCAACAACACCCGTTCGGCCTCCTGCAGGGCAAACAGATTGCGCGGTGCGGAGATCAGCAGCGTCTGACCGGGACGCAGCGTCTCATGAATATAGCGCGACCCGCCACGCGAGGCGGTCTCCCGGCCCACGCAGATCAGATAGCCTTCACTCCCGCATGGGCCGGTCAGAGAATACTGACGAATTACCCCGCAGGGCAGATGCACGTCGATATGCGCACCGGGCTGCCACTCTGGCAGCGCTTCACCGTTTTCCGCCACCAGCCTGACGGCGAGGCTTTTGTTCCCCTGACGCCACAGCCCGTCGACGATAACGCTTAAAATATCACTCATGACAGCCCTCCATCAGACCAGGAAAAACGCGCCAAAACCCATCTTTTTCAGCCCCCGGCGATAGGCAATCGAGCTTTTATCCGCGGGAATATGGGCTTCAAGGGTCAGATCCAACGGCAAACTTTCCGGGCGCTGGGTCTCGACCATCAGGCGGTCTTCCTCAAAAATCCGCAGGTTAAAGGCATGCACCTCTTCCACCGGGATATGCAGATCAAAGTTGCGCGCAATCGGGGCAAACATGCGGGTGACGCGTGACGAGACCGGCGACGCGGCGTTCATGATCACCAGCCGGGATTCGCCCGGAAAATGGATCGTCAGGGTGGCGGTAAACGGCAAATGCATTTCAAAATGGCGCAGCCACTGGAAGCCTTCCGGCGCCTGCACGTCAGCGCTGGCGGGATAATTGCTCACCGAACTCCAGTAGTCCGCTACAAAGCCAAACGGTGTTTCCTGTGGCTGATAGGTCGGGACGAGCTGGTTATCCGGGTCCGCAAAGGTGCTGGTGTGGATCCACGCAAAATGCGCCACATCCAAAAATCCTTCCACCTGACGGCCAGCGAAGCCATTCACCTCAAACGCCGGACAGTTGATCTGCTGAAAGCCGTCGTCATCCCAGTGTGGCATGGTGGGCAGCGGCATCGGGTTATCCGGGTCAAACGCCAGACACGTCCAGATCAAGCCAAAGCGCTCCTCCACGGCGTAGTTAATCAGGTTGAGTTTCGCCGGTACTGGCTGGTCGGGGCTGGAGGGAATACGGTTGCAGCGGCCATCTTCCCCGAAGCGCAGGCCATGGTAGGGGCAGATAATCCCGTGCTCATCATGAAAGCCCAGCGTCAGCGGCACGCCGCGATGCGGACAAACATCGCGGGCGACCACGACCTGGCCTTTCACGCGGTAGATAACCAGCGCTTCGTCAAGCAGGGTCGCCTTAACCGGCGCCGCGCCAATGTCGCAGGCGCGCGCAACCGGATGCCAGCACTTTGCCAGACGCAGCCAGTCCTCTGGCTCAAACGTGCAATGGGCGGGTGGTACAGGTGCTTTATTCATGTGTATTCCTCTTACGTTCAGCCTAATGGTCCACCCTGAATGGTGTCGCACAAACCGTTGATGATGCGCTCCCCGGTCTCCTCTCTCAGCTCCTGATACCAGGCTCTGGTTAACGCCATATCTTTACCGTGCGTGACGTCACAGCGCTTGCGAGCCTTCAGCACCAGGTCGCGTACCCGGTCACAGCGCAGGGCTTCGTACTGCCGCAGCGCCAGCGTAATGTTGTGGTTTTCGCGCAGACAATCACCCAGCACAACCGCATCCTCCAGCGCCGCGCAGCCGCCCTGGCCGATATCCGGCGTGGTGCTGTGCGCCGCATCGCCGAGCAGCGCCACGTGGCCGCGTACCAGGCTGTCGAAGGGCTCAATGTCGTGGATTTCTATGCGGTTGGTGGTATTCGGATCCAGCGCGGCGATCAGCTTCTGCACCGGCGGCGCCCAGCCGCGGAAGTAACCCGTGAGATCGGCTCTGAGGGTGGTGCGATCTTCCGCCAGACCGAGGGGAAGCGGGACATCAAAAAAGAAATAGAAGCGGCCACCGGAGACGGGCATCAGCGACACACGCTTGCCTTCTCCCACGAACGTGGTCCACTGGTGGGCGGGGGCAATCTCTTCATCAATCTTCACCAGTCCGTTCCAGTTAACGTAACCGGCGTAGCGGCGCTCGGGGGTATACCCCAGCACGTACGGGCGCACCGCCGAATGGCTGCCATCGGCGGCAATCAGAAAATCGCCCGTCGCCGTGCTGCCGTCGGTAAATGTTACGCTGACGCCAGCATCATCTTCCCGGACGTGTTCGACGCGCTTGCCGAACTGCACCCGCTCGCGACCCCAGAAGTCCAGCATCTCGCGCTGCAGTTCAGCGCGCGAGACGGGGCAGGGGCGTCCCCCGGTGCGCTCCACCAGCGGGGCCAGGCTAAAGCGGGTCAACGTGTCGCCGCGCCGGTGATCCTTGTAGGCCATAAAGCGCATCGGCCCGCCGTATGTCTCAATAATGTCGCCCATGCCGAGGTGCTGCATGCATTTCACCCCGTTGGGCCAGATGGAGATGGCCGCGCCAACGGGTTTGATCTCTTTTACTGCTTCAAACACGGTACAGTCGATGCCCGCCTTTTCCAGCGCGACAGCGGCGCTCAGGCCACCAATGCCCGCACCAACGACGATTGCTTTCATGCTTCTCTCCTTTTGCCGGGTGTCATTAACATCAGCAATTTGCGTACCAGGCTGCAGAGTGGGGTAAAGGGCGTTGTGGGAGGGATGTTTGCACTGCTAAGGTGCGTTATCGCGGTGGGAATGCCTTTTTATGAATCAATAATTTCCGGTTTAGGGTTAAGGAATCAACTGTTTCAGGTCTCAGGCAAGAGTGGCGTGTTTTGTGCAATGTTCAGGGACGATGATGACACGGGAGGAACCATGATAACGCTGGACGATTTTAATTACCGAAGTCTCGAAGAGGTGCTTACGCTATTACACCCTTGCGTGGCCATTCCCGGCTGGGCCGAGGCGCTGGTCGCCGGGCGGCCTTATCCGAGCCGGGAGGTTTTGTTTAACGCGGCCCAGGCGCTGACACATAGCTGGGATGAACACGCGCTCACGCGGGCCCTGAGCGCGCATCCGCGCATCGGTGAGAAGCCCATGGGCACGCAGGCGGAGGCGGCGCTGTCGCGTCGGGAGCAGGGAGCGGTGAATCATGATGATGCCCGACTTGCTGAGGCGTTACGGGCAGGCAATGCCCGCTACGAAAGCCGTTTCGGGCGCGTCTTTCTGATCCGCGCCAAAGGCCGCAGCGGGGAGGAGATCCTCCAGGCCCTGAACGCGCGGCTGGAAAACAGCGATGCGCAGGAGGTGCAGGCCGCACTGGATCAGCTGCGGGAAATTACCTTATTACGACTGGAAGGAGTCATTGGCGCATGAGCACGCTCAGTACACATATTCTGGATATTTCGACGGGCAAACCCGCGCAGGGGGTGACGGTACGCCTTGAACAGGACGCGGAGATCATCGCAACTGGCGTGACCAACGCGCAGGGCCGCATCACCGAATTTGTTCCCGTCCTGCCTGCGGGCCGCTATCGGCTGGTGGCCGAGACTGGCGCCTGGTTTAGCGAAACGGGGCGCGACACGCTCTATCCCTGTGCGCAGATTGATTTTCTTATCGGCGAAACGGCAGATGAGCACTTCCATCTGCCGTTTGTGATTGCTCCTGGCGGCTGGTCAACCTACCGCGGCAGCTGACCACACTGGCTCGCCGTTGACCCAGGTTTGGCTGATATTACGCTCGTCGCCCAGGGTCATCAGCACAAACAGTTGCTCGTAGATATCCTTGCAGCGCCCGCTACGCAGGCGCTGCAGCGGGGTGACGGCCGGGTCGATCACGATAAAATCGGCCTCTTTGCCCGGTACGAAGTTGCCAATTTTGTCATCCAGACGCAGGGCATGCGCGCCACCCAGCGTGGCATGATAAAAGGCCTCGCTGGCGCGCAGGCGATAGCTCTGCAACTGACCCACCTTGTAAGCTTCCCCCAGCGTGCGCAGCATGCTGAAGGTGGTACCCGCGCCGACGTCGGTGCCGATACCCATCCGCACCTTGTGCTGCCAGCAGGCGGGTAACCGAAACAGCCCGCTGCCAAGAAACAGATTGGAGGTAGGGCAAAACGCCACCGCCGATCCGGTGTCGTGCAGGCACTGCCACTCGCTGTGGTGCAGATGGATCCCGTGAGCAAACACGCTGCGCTCGCCGGTGAGGCCGTAGTGGTGATAGACATCCAGATAACGTTCATGCTCCGGCCACAGGTCATTAACCCAGGCCACTTCGTTCGGGTTTTCGCTCAGATGGGTCTGCAGCCAGGTGTCCGGAAACTCCTCTCTGAGTAAACGAACCGCTGCCAGCAGTTCCGGTGATGAGGTGGGAGCAAAGCGTGGCGTAATGGCATACCCCAGCCGTCCATGGTGGTGCCAGCGCTGGATTAGATCCCGCGTCTGCTGGTAGCTCTGTTGTGCCGTTTCGGTCAGGTAGTCCGGGGTGTGCCGGTCCATCATCACCTTCCCGGCGATCAGGCGCATATTCAGGCGCGATGCTTCGGTAAACAGCGAATCCACCGATTGCGGATGCAGTGTGCAAAACACCAGTGCGGTGGTAGTGCCGTGGCTCACCAGTTGATTTATGAAAAATTCTGCAATCTCTTTTGCGTAGCTCTCGTCGGCAAACTGGCTCTCCACCGGAAACATATAGGTGGTCAGCCACTCCAGCAGTTGCTCGCCGAAGGCGCCGATCATCTCGGTCTGCGGGTAATGAACGTGGGTATCGATAAAGCCGGGCAGCAGCAGTTTGCCGCGCAGGTCGGTGTAACCCTTGTGCGGGTCAAGATATTGCTCTCCCTCCTGCCAGGCCATGAGCGCCACGATTTTCCCGTGGTAAATAAACAGCAGGCCGTCCTCCTGGTAGCGCGCATGTTCGGCAATCAGGTCTGCGCTGTCGCAGACCCGGGCGATATCGAAAAATGCACCGCGTATCGCAGTCTGGTAATCCATCACGGCTCCTGTCTGATTGTTTGCGTGGCCTCGCGTGCCGTGAAGTGAGCGGCGGACGCCCCTTCGCGCTCTTCGCGCGCCAGCCAGCGGTAGGTTACCCCGCCAAGGAACACGCCAATGAACCAGCTAAAGTTTGCCACCTCATGCAGCGCCGGGATGAAGCTTATCACCAGCCCGACGGCAACCGAGGGGATCAGCGCGCCGATGGCTTTCGGGTTAAAGCCGTTGCGGTACCAGTATTTCCCTTCTGGCGTGTCATCGAACAGGTCGTCCACGGATACCTTGCCACGCTTAATCAGGTAGAAATCGGCAATCAGGATACCGAACAGCGGACCGATAAACGCCCCCAGCACATCCAGGGTGTAATGAATAAGTTCCGGGGAGTTAAACAGGTTCCATGGGGTTAACAGGATCGAGCCGACGGCGGCAATCATTCCCCCGGTGCGGAAGCTGATTTTCTGCGGGGAACAGTTAGAGAAATCAAACGCCGGGGAGACGAAGTTGGCCACGATGTTAATCCCGATGGTGGCGGTGATCATGGTCAACAGACCAATCGCCACCGCCAGATCGTTGCCCACGCGGCTGACGGTTTCAATTGGGTCGGTGATCATGCGGCCAAACAGCGACTGGGTACCGGAGACAATCACCACAGTCACGATGGAGAACAGCAGGAAGTTAAACGGCAGGCCCCAGCGGTTACCGCGGCGGATTTCCCCCATGCTTTTGCCGTAGCGGGAGAAATCACCAAAGTTGAGCAACGGGCCTGAGAAGTAGGAAACCACCAGCGCCGTGGCGGTGATCATCTGCCAGGTCTGCTCGCCCGCGCTCAGGGATTTGCTGGCGAGGGTAAAGGAGATCCCGTCGAATCCGGTCTTGTATACAATCCATCCTGCCAGCGCCAGCATCACCACATACACCGCCGGGCCGGCGATGTCGATAAAGCGCTTGATGGCATTCATGCCGTGCCAGAAGACCATTGCCTGCAATACCCACATAATGGCAAAGCAGACCCAGCCCAGGTGCGACAGCCCGAGGAACGCGCCGGTGGTGAGCGACGAGAGCGACGGCCAGAACTTCAGCGCCACCAGCATCAGGGCGTTAGCGGCCAGATAGGTCTGAATGCCGTACCAGGCAAAGGCGATAAGCCCGCGGATCACCGCCGGAATGTTCGCCCCGAACACGCCAAAGGCCTGACGGCTGATCACCGCATACGGCACGCCCGCCATCTGGCTCGGTTTCGCCACCAGGTTGGCACACAACTGCACAATGCAAATTCCCACCAGCAGGCAGAGCAACACCTGCCAGCTTGCCAGCCCGAGCGTAAAGAAGCTCGCGGCGACCACGTATCCCCCCATGCTGTGGACGTCGGACATCCAGAAAGAAAAGATGTTGTACCAGCTCCAGTTCTGGTCACGCGTCGGTGCCAAATCCTCATTGCAAAGCCGTGGGCTGTATACCGCACCGGAATCAGCGGCCGTACCGTGTTGCATATTTTGTCTGTTTGGCATGAAACCTGCTCCTGTGAATGAAAACCCGTTGAGTGGGAGTGCAGACGGTGTTGCAGGATTCAGGCCAAAATAATAAATCTTGTATGCAATATTTTATTTTTATGTATACGATTCGATAGCGAAAAGTAAAAAGTGGAGTGGTTAATGAACAACGTGAACAGTCTGCACGCCGCGCCAGACCTGCAAGACAAAGACGAATCCATCTTTCAGGCGCTGATGACCGCGATTGTCGAACATCAACTGCTGCCGGGAAGCAAATTGCCAGAAGAGGCGCTGGCGGAGGTCTTTGGCGTGAGCCGTACGGGCATCCGTAAGGTGCTGCAGCGACTCGCCGCTGTGCAAATGGTCACCTTAACGCCCAAACGTGGTGCACACGTTGCCAGCCCGACGGTCGAAGAGGCCCGGCAGATCTTTCGCACCCGCGCGCTGCTGGAGGTCGCCAATCTACCGGACGTACTGGCGCACTGTCAGCCGCCGCATCTGGCGGCGCTGGCGTCAATCATCCGTCAGGAGCAGCAGGCGCATGAGGCTTACGAGGGCCCGGCGGCGATCCGCCACTCCGCAAATTTCCATATTCAGCTGCAGGCCATCTCCGGCAATCAGGTCCTGACGGAGATGGTGACCCGCCTGAGCCAGCGCTCCTCGTTGGTGATTGCCACCTGGGGCGCGCCGTGGCGTCAGGGGTGTCGCTGCAATGATCACGAACAGCTTGTGGAGCTGCTGCGTCAGAAAGCGCTGCAACCCCTCAGTGATGCCTTAATGCACCATTTTGAACATATCGTCGCCAGCCTCTGTTTCGAACGGGCAGGTGAATGCCTGCCCGATTTTGCCCGGCTGTTCGCCAGCCACAAGGAGTCGTAATGTCGTCTGTCCGTATACAAGTCATTAATCCCAATACCAGCCTCGCGATGACGGAAACCATCGGCGCGGCCGCCCGCGCGGTGGCTGCGCCGGGCACGGAGATCCTCGCGGTCTGTCCCAGTGCGGGTGTGCCCTCAATCGAAGGCCATTTTGATGAAGCCATTGCTGCCGTGGGTGTCCTTGAGCAAATCAAAAAAGGCCAAGAGCAGGGGGTGGAAGGGCACGTGATTGCCTGCTTTGGCGACCCAGGGCTGCTGGCCGCGCGCGAGCTGGCGCAAGGGCCGGTTGTCGGCATTGCCGAAGCTGCCATGCACATGGCCACGCTGGTGGCGACGCGCTTTTCCATTGTCACCACGCTGCCGCGCACGCTGATTATCGCCCGTCATCTGCTGCAGCAGTATGGCTTTCAGGATCATTGCGCGGCCCTGCACGCGATTGATCTCCCGGTGCTGGCCCTGGAAGACGGCAGCGGCCTGGCGCAGGAGAAGGTGCGCGCGCGCTGTATACAGGCCCTGAAAGAGGATGGCTGCGGCGCCATCGTACTGGGCTGTGGCGGGATGGCAACGCTCGCCCAGGAGCTGACGCGCGAGCTGCGCGTGCCGGTGATCGACGGCGTCAGTGCGGCGGTGAAGATGGTGGAATCGCTGGTGGCGCTGGGGCTGTCAACCAGCAAGCACGGGGATCTGGCCTTCCCGGAGAACAAACCGTTAAGCGGACATTTTCAGGCATTGAATCCATTTTAATTTTTGGGGGGTAGCAATGGGGCTTTTTGAAGAGGGTTATCCGCGGGATCTGCGTGGCTACGCAGGCAACCCGCCGCATGCGCAGTGGCCGAATCAGGCACGCATCGCCGTGCAGTTTGTGCTCAATTATGAAGAGGGGGCAGAAAACCACGTCCTGCACGGCGATGCCGGGTCGGAACAGTTTCTCTCGGACATCATCGGAGCGGCCAGCTATCCCGACAAACACATGTCCATGGACTCCCTGTACGAATACGGCAGCCGCGCCGGGTTCTGGCGAATTCATCATGAATTTCAGAAACGCGGCCTGCCGCTGACGGTCTTTGGCGTGGCGATGGCGCTGGCGCGTCACCCGGAGATTGTCGCGGCGATTAAGGCGGCGGATTACGACGTGGTCAGCCACGGCTGGCGCTGGATCCACTATCAGAACATGGATATCAACCAGGAGCGGGAACATCTGCACAAAGCGGTGCACGTGCTGACCGATCTGTTTGGCAAGCCGCCTGCGGGCTGGTACACCGGGCGCGACAGCCCCAACACGCGCCAGCTGGTGGTCGAGCACGGCGGTTTTGACTACGACAGCGACTACTATGGCGACGACTTGCCCTTTTGGACGGAAGTGGCCTGCAGCGATGGCAGCCGTAAACCGCACCTGATCGTGCCCTACACGCTGGACGCGAACGACATGCGCTTCGCCACCGCCCAGGGGTTTAATACCGCCGAGCAGTTTTATACTTATCTGAAAGACAGCTTTGACGTGCTGTATGAAGAGGGTGAAAGCGCGCCGAAGATGATGTCCATCGGCATGCACTGCCGCCTGCTGGGGCGTCCGGGCCGTTTTCGCGCGCTGCAGCGGTTCCTGGATTATGTGCAGCAGCATGAGCGGGTCTGGGTCTGTACCCGCCAGCAGATTGCTGACCACTGGCGGGACGTGCATCCGTTTCAGAAATAGCGGTGTCGTATTGTGCCGGGTGGCGGCTGCGCCTTACCCGGCCTACAGCACCCGCAGGGCATACGGGACATTGCAGGCCCGGTAAGCGCAGCGCCACCAGGCAGGTTTTTCAGCGTCACGACATCAAACTCACCTGCGCCGCCACGATCCGCCACCCGTAAGCAAACCGCACCCACGTCTGCTGCTGGCGGCCAATGCGTTCCGTCCCCTCGCGGGTAAATTCGGTGCTGCACACCGCGTAATCTTCTCCGAAGGTGGTGATCACGGTATTGCGCAACGTCCGCTGCAGCCCGGCGGAGGGGCGCGCCGCCCGAAAGGCGCGGATTTCATCAATGCCGTAAAGGTTTTCCCCCGCGCCCAGTCGCACCGTGTTTTTGTCGTGCCAGAACAACTCATCCAGCACCGCAATGTTGTTGCTCACCAGCGCATCTTCATAGCGATAAAACGCGGCCGTGACGTCCGCCACCACCCAGGGAAGGTTAATGTCGTCGTGATTCATCATTCTGCCATCTCCGCAGGACGGGCATCGGTTATCCCGCTCGCTTCCAGGACCCGCGCCACGCGCAGGCAGGCTTGTTCATTAAACGGCGCTGCGATGAGTTGCAGACCAATCGGTGCCCCCTGGGCGGTGCGTAGCGGAACGGTGGTGACGGGCAAACCCAGAAATGAGATCGGCTGCGTCAGCATCCCCATGCTGGCGCGCACCGGCAGTGGTTCCCCGTTAATCTCCATGATCTGCTCGCCAATCGTCGTGGCGCTGCGCGGGGTTGCCGGAGCGATCAGCACGTCGGCCTGCTCAAACAGCGCTTTACAGGCCTGTCGGGCGTGGGCGCGAAAACGCTGGGCCTGAATATACCAGGCGGAAGGGATCATCGCCCCAGCCAGCAGGCGTTCGCGGGAGTGTGGTTCAAAACGCTCCGGTTCACGGCGAAGTGACGGCAGGTACTGGTTCCCCCCTTCGGAGGCGCTGATGATAAACGCGGCAGAGCGGGACAGCGCGGCTTCAGGGAACTGCAACTCCTCCTGGACGTCAAGAGCACGTGCCGCGCGCGCGACGGCTTCCCGGGCGTCGTCGTTACACCACGTGCTGAAATACCCCCCGAGGACGGCGCAGCGCAAGCCATCCAGACCGCGATCGAGCAAAGGCCGCGTCTGCTCGCGGGAGGACTCTGCCTGAAAAGGGTCGCTGGTGTCTCGTCCCTGTAGCGCATCGTACACGGACGCCAGATCGCACACCCGGCGGGCAAACGGTCCGATATGATCGAGACTGGCGACAAACGGGTGGCTGCCGGAGCGTGACAGGCGGCCAAAGGTCGGTTTTAAGCCGTAAATTCCGCACAGGGACGCCGGGACGCGAATCGACCCGTTGGTGTCGGTACCCAGTGAAAAATGGACCAGCCCGGCGGCGACGGCGGCGGCAGAGCCACCGGAGGAGCCGCCTGCAATGCGCGTCAGATCGTGCGGATTACGCGTGGCGCCGTAGTGGCTGTTTTCCGTGGTAAAGCCGTAGGCATAGGCATCCATATTGACCATCCCGGACAACAGTCCTCCTGCGCTGCGTAGCTGGCGAACCGCAAAGCTGTCTGCGCTGGCAGCGGAACGCTGGCTGAACAGCTCGGCTCCGGCGAGGGTGGTGTGCCCGGCCACATCAAACAGGTTTTTTACCGCGTAAGGCACGCCCGCCAGCGGCGGCAGGGGGCGCTTTTCCCGGCGCAGGGTGTCGATATTTTCTGCCTCGGCCAGCATCCGCGCTTCGGTAACCGCCGTCCAGGCGTTGATCTGCGGGTTGATGCGCGCAATATCTTCCAGCGTCTGACGGGCGATTTCGCGGGCGCTTAACTCGCCTGCACTCAGCGCCTGCTGGATCGCGCTGATACTCATCTCGTGTAGACTCATGCTTTGTATACTCCTGCGATCTCCAGACGGTCATCAAGCGGCAGCGCCATCAGCGGGGCGGCCATGGCGGCAATGCGGCTAAACTGCTGCTGAAGCTCCGCGCGGCGGGCGTCATCCAGCTCAATGCCCAGCACGGCCTCCATCTGCGCCAGGTAGGCATGCCAGTCAGGTTGTTGTGTTGTCATGGTTTTCTCCTCAGTATCCGGCGGCGCCGCCGTTGCTGCGCGGGTCGAACGCGCCTTCAAACAGCCCGTTCGGGTGGCGGACAATCGCGCCCGCGTGGCCCATGGCTTCGCTAAAGTCCGGGAAGATCTCCACCTCGTGACCCAGCGCCTGCAGGCGTGCGATCGTTTCGGGGGAAAACCGGCCTTCCACCTTTAAGGTGTCTGAGCTTTGTCCCCAGGTGCGCCCCAGCAGCCAGCGCGCACGGGAGATGCTCTCCTGCAGCGGCAGACCCTGCACCACATAGCGGGTAAAGAGCGTGGCCTGAGTTTGCGGCTGGCCGTCACCGCCCATGGAGCCGTAGACCATCACCCGTCCGTCGTTCAGACGCGCCGCGGCCGGGTTCAGGGTATGGAACGGCTGTTTGCCCGGCGCGAGAGCCAGAAGATGTGCGGGATCGAGGCTGAACGACGCCCCCCGGTTCTGCCAGACGATACCCGTATCCGGGAGCACCACCCCGCTGCCGAACTCGTGATAAATGCTCTGGATAAACGACACGGCCAGGCCGCTGTTATCCATCACCCCCATCCACACCGTATCGCCAGAGCCTTTGCCGGTGCCCCACGGCGCGGCATGGTTATCGTCAACCCGGTCGGCGAGCGCCTGAAGCGCCGCAGGATCCAGCAGGCTCTGGATATCGGTTTTCAGCTCGCGCGGGTCGGTGATGTGGGCATCGCGCAGGCCAAAGGCCAGTTTGGTGGCTTCCACAATGCGGTGCACTGTCCCGGCGTCGTCGGCATCGGCCATCGCCAGACGGTCGGTGATGCCGAGGATCGCCAGCGAGACCAGCCCCTGCGTCGGTGGGGCGAGGTTCCAGACCTCACCCTGCTGATGCGCTAATTTCAGCGGCGTGGTGCGCCGGGCGACATGCGCGTTCAAATCCGCCAGCGTAATGGGCAGGCCGAGCGTCTCCATCCCACGGGCCAGACGCGCCGCCAGCGGACCACGATAAAAACTCTCCAGACCCTCTTCGGCAAGTTGCGTCAGCGTGGAGGCCAGCGCCGGTTGATAAAACCGGCTGCCGACCTCCGGTGTTTTGCCGTCTACCAGCCAGGTTTCTGCGAAGCCGGACAGGTCTTTCAGTTCGTCGAATTTACTGGCGGTGGCAGTGGCCTGCGAGGCCGTGACCGGCGTGCCATTGCGGGCATAGTCAATGGCATCTGCCAGCAGGCGCGTCAGCGGCAGGGCGTTGCCCGTCAGCGCGTGTGAGACTTTAAGCGCCTCCGCCCAGCCACTGACGGTACCCGCCACGGTCAGCGCCGCACGGGGGCCGCGGTGGGGGATGTGCGCCAGATCGCCATAGGCGGCAAGCGTCGCCAGCGATCCCGCCGCGCCGCTGGCATCGATGGCAATCGGTTCGCCGCCGGGGGGCACGATAAGCCAGAAGCCATCACCGCCCAGGCCATTCATATGGGGATAGACCACGGCAATGGTGGCCGCTGCCGCGACCATCGCTTCAATCGCGCTACCGCCATCGCGCAGCACAGACAGCGCGCTCTGGCTGGCAAGATGATGGGGGGCAACCGCCATTCCGTGTACGGAGACATTACTTTGCATGAACAGTCCTCATAACCCTGAAAGTCACAAGGCGCTGCAAAAGCTGTTCCAGGTATGAAAGAAAAGTTTCATGTCATCCCGGCTGATAAGCTGGCATGCTTAATGAATAGAGAGCAAGAGATGAAACAAACGTTACAGAGGCGTTATGGAACAGCTTGATGAACGACTGAAAGCACAATACGCGTCACTGTCGCCGCAGGAGCAGCGGGTGGCGGATTTTATTTTCGATCACTTCGACGACCTGATCAGCTACAACAGCGCCGAGCTGGCACAGCTGAGCGGGGTGTCGAAAGCCACGGTGAGCCGCCTGTTTAAGCGTCTGGGCTATGAGAAGTATAAGGACATGCGCGATGAGCTGCGTACCCTGCGCCAGAGCGGTATGCCGCTGACGGACAACCGCGACGCGGTGCAGGGCAATACGCTGCTGGCGCGTCACTATAAGCAGGAGATGGCTAACCTGACCCAGTGGGTGAATGCCCTGGATGCCCGGCAGTTTGCCGACGCGATGGCGTGCATGGTTAAGGCGAAGCGCATCGTCATTATAGGGATGCGTAATGCCTATCCCGCGGCGCTGCACCTGCGTCAGCAGCTATTGCAGGCGCGCGGGCAGGTGCTGGTGTTGCCGCAGCCCGGTCAGAGCCTGAGCGAAGAGCTGGTGGATCTCACCCCTGACGATCTGGTGGTGATGATGGCCTTTCGTCGCCGACCGCGCATTATCCGCCCGCTGCTGCAGCAGCTTCAGAGCAGTGGTATTCCGGTGCTGCTGATGTGCGAGCCGCAGGCGCACAGTCTGTTTCCGCTGGCGAGCTGGCAGCTCTGTGCTCCGCTGGACAGCGTCTCAGCCTATGACAGCTACGCCTCGGTCAACAGTCTGATCAACCTGCTGGCAAACGCCTTCCTGCATGAAATCCTCGATAAAGGCCGTCCGCGCATTCATGAGATCGCCACCCTTTATCAGCACCTGGACGAGCTCGAACAACGATAATGGGGCATCGGTGTGGTGCTTTGCATTGAAATGGTGCAGTGAGGCGGGGCGAAAAAGAGAGAGCTTTTACGCCCCGCCTTTTTTTTATCAGGCTTTACAACAAAATCCCGCGTTTCGCTTTATCTGGCACATTAGTTGCAAAATCAAATTCAAAGAATCTTTTGTTTCATGTTAACGTTACGGGGAAGCACCATGAAAAAATTGTTGATTGCACTGGCCGGGGCCGTTTGTCTCTTCACTAACCTGCCGGCAAAGGCGGACCAGCTTCAAAATATTGAAAAACGCGGCACCATTCGCATTGCCGTGCCGCAGGATTTCCCGCCGTTTGGCTCGGTCGGAACCGATCTGCAGCCGCAGGGCTATGACATCGATATGGCGCGTTATCTGGCCAAACAGATGAAGGTCAAGCTGCAACTGGTCCCGGTGACCAGCGCCAACCGCGTGCCGTATCTGCAAACCGACAAAGTTGACCTTGTCATTTCAAGCCTCGGTAAGAATGCGGAACGTGAAAAGGTGATCGATTTCAGCCGCGCCTATGCGCCGTTCTTCCTCGGGGTGTTTGGCCCGAAAGGCGCAGAGCTGAAAGATGCCGCCGCCCTGAGCGGTAAAACCATCGGCGTGACGCGTGGCGCGGTCGAGGACATGGTGCTGACCAGCCTGGCGCCGAAAGACGCAGACGTAAAACGCTATGAGGACAACAACACCACGCTGTCGGCGTATCTGTCCGGACAGGTACAGTATGTGGCCACCGGCAACCTCGTAGTGGCGGCCATCTCGCGCCAGAACGCGGAGAAAGCTCCGGTGCCGAGCTTTATGCTGAAAGATTCACCGTGCTTTATCGGGCTGAAGAAAAATGAACCAGCGCTGAAGGCGAAAGTGGATGCGCTGATTGAACAGGGTATTAAAGACGGCACCCTGAACGGCTTCTCTGAGCAGTGGCTCAAGGCGCCGCTGCCGGCAAGCCTCGGCGTGTAAGGCAATGACAGAGCAACTCCATTTCTCTGAGCTCTGGCCGCACTGGCCGGCGCTGCTGGCCGGGCTGTGGGTCACCATCCAGTTGACGGTGATGGCGACCTTGGGCGGTCTGACGATTGGTATTTTCGGGGCGGCTATTCGCAGCGGGCGGGCGACGTGGTTTAGCCGGGTCTGGGGCGGTTACGTGGAGATTATCCGTAACACGCCGTTTGTGGTGCAGCTGTTTTTTATCGTCTTTGGCCTGCCCAATATGGGGCTGAAGATGACGGCGGGTGAGGCGGCACTGCTGGCGATGGTGATCAATCTGGGCGCGTACAGCACGGAGATTGTCCGGGCGGGCATTCAGGTGACACCAAAAGGGCAGTGGGAGGCCGGACGCGTGCTGGGGCTGACCCGCACCCAGACCTTCATTCGCGTGGTGTTACCGCCTGCGCTACAGCGTATTTATCCGGCGCTGGTGAGCCAGTGCATTATCGTGATGCTCGGCTCGTCAGTGGTGTCTCAGGTCTCGTATGAAGAGCTGACCTTTGCCGCCAACCTGATCCAGTCCAGAACGTTTCTGAGCTTTGAGGTTTATCTGGTGACAACCGGGATTTACTTAGCGCTGTCGATTACCCTGCGTCAGCTGATGATGGCGGCAGGACGCAAATGGCTGGGGGTACAGGCATGATGACCACCTTTACCGACTGGGACATTATTCGCAACCTGCTGCTGGCCGGGCGCTGGACGATACTGCTGTCGCTGGTGGCGTTTGTCGGCGGCGCGGTGGTGACCCTGCCGCTGCTGCTGCTGCGTCTCACTGGCGGGCGAATGATCATGCGCCTGATCCGCGGCTATATCGAACTGTTTCAGGGTACACCGCTGCTGATGCAGCTATTTCTGGTGTTCTTCGGCGTGGCGCTGTTCGGCATCGATGTCTCGCCATGGACCGCCGCATCGCTGGCCCTCACGTTCTACACCAGCGCGTTTTTGCTTGATATCTGGTTTGGCAGCATTCGCGCGCTGCCCAAAGGGCAGTGGGAAGCGTCGCGCTGTCTGGGGCTGACCTTTGGCCAGACGCTTTATCGGGTGGTCGCGCCGCAGGCGTTGCGGATTGCGATTGCGCCGACGGTCGGTTTTGCCGTCCAGGTGATTAAGGGCACGGCGCTGGCGTCAATCATCGGCTTTATCGAGCTGACCAAAGCCGGGACGATGCTCACCAATGTCACTTATCAACCGTTTAAGGTCTTTGCGCTGGTGGCGCTGGGCTACTTCATTCTGTGTTATCCGCTGTCGCGTTACAGCCGTTATCTGGAGACTAAATTCAATGCCTCTCATCACCATTAATCAGGTGCAGAAGTACTACGGCGATAACCATGTCCTGAAGGGGGTCGATCTCGATATCGACATGGGCCAGGTGATTTCGATTATCGGGCGCAGCGGATCCGGCAAAAGCACCCTGCTGCGCTGCATCAACGGTCTGGAAGGGTATCAGGACGGCAGCATCAAGCTTGGCGGCATGACCATTACCGACCGGGATTCCCAGGCGCGTGAAATCAGCCGCTCGGTCGGGATGGTGTTCCAGAACTTTAACCTGTTCCCGCACATGACGGCGCTGGAAAACGTGATGCTCGCCCCGCGTCGGGTGCTGAAGAAAAGCGCCGCCGAATGCCGGGCGCTGGCGCAGCAGATGCTGGAGAAAGTGGGCCTCGGCGAACGTCTGGATTACTACCCGTCGAGTCTCTCCGGCGGCCAGCAGCAGCGCGTGGCAATTGCCCGTGCGCTGGCGATGTCGCCAAAAGTCTTACTTTGTGACGAGATCACCTCCGCGCTCGACCCGGAACTGGTGGGCGAAGTGCTTAAGGTGCTGGAGCAGCTGGCAGCAGAAGGGATGACCCTGATTCTCGTGACCCATGAAATGAATTTTGCCCGCGAAGTGGGCGACCGCGTGGTGTTTATGCACCAGGGGAAAGTCTGGGAGCAGGGCGACAGCAAAACGCTTTTCGCTAACCCGCAGACCACCGAACTGAAGCAGTTCATCTCCTCCGTGCGCGGCCTCAACTGATAAGGACTTAACAATGGATATCGCTCAATTTCCGCAACTTAATCCGCCGCAGCGTCTGTTGATGGGGCCGGGGCCGATCAATGCCGATCCGCGCGTGCTGCGCGCCATGTCCAGCCAGCTGATTGGTCAGTACGACCCGGCGATGACCCACTACATGAACGAGGTGATGGCGCTCTATCGCGGGGTGTTCCGCACCGAAAACCGCTGGACGATGCTGGTGGACGGCACCTCCCGCGCGGGCATTGAGGCGATTCTGGTGTCGGCCATTCGCCCGGGCGATAAAGTGCTGGTGCCAGTGTTTGGCCGCTTCGGCCATCTGCTGTGCGAAATCGCCCGCCGCTGCCGGGCGGAAGTGCATACCATCGAGGTGCCGTGGGGCGAGGTGTTTACCCCGGATCAGGTGGAGGATGCCATCAAACGTATTCGTCCCCGTCTGCTGCTGACCGTGCAGGGGGACACCTCCACCACCATGCTGCAGCCGCTGGCCGAGCTCGGCGCGATTTGCCGCCGTTATGACGTGCTGTTTTACACCGACGCCACCGCGTCGCTCGGGGGGAACGCGCTGGAAACCGATGCCTGGGGGCTGGATGCCGTCTCCGCTGGCATGCAGAAATGTCTCGGCGGCCCGTCCGGCACGTCACCGATCACCCTGAGCCCACGCATGGAAGAGGCGATCCGCCGCCGCAAATGCATCGAGGAGGGGATCCGCACCGACGCCCATCGCGACGGCGACGAGGAGATGATCTACTCCAACTATTTCGATCTCGGCATGGTGATGGATTACTGGGGGCCGGAGCGGCTGAACCATCACACTGAAGCCACCACCGCGCTGTTTGGCGCCCGCGAATGCGCGCGGCTGATCCTCCAGGAAGGGCTGGACAACGGCATCGCCCGGCACAAGCTGCACGGCGATGCGCTGCTGAAAGGCATTCAGGCGATGGGGCTGGAGACCTTTGGCGATCTGAAGCACAAGATGAACAACGTGCTGGGCGTGGTGATCCCGCAGGGCGTTAACGGCGATCAGGTGCGTAAGCTGATGCTGGAAGATTTCGGTATCGAAATTGGCACCTCGTTTGGCCCGCTGCACGGCAAGGTATGGCGCATTGGCACCATGGGTTATAACGCCCGTAAAGACTGCGTAATGACCACCCTGAGCGCGCTGGAGTCGGTGCTGAACTACCTGAAATTCACTACGCCCCAGGGGGCGGCGATGCAGGCCGCATGGGATCATTATCGCCGCGAGACGTCACAATGAGCCCGGCGGCAGAGCGGGTGATGGCCCGTGCCGATGCGCTGGCCGCCATCAGCGAAACCCCGGACGGCCTGACGCGGGTTTATCTTTCCACGCAGCATCTGCAGTCCAACCAGCTGGTCGGGCAGTGGATGAACCAGGCGGGCATGACCGTCTGGCAGGACAGCGTCGGGAATATATGCGGGCGCTATGAGGCGCAGCAGGAGGGCGCATCGGCGATACTGCTTGGTTCGCATCTGGATACCGTGCGCAATGCCGGGCGCTACGACGGCATGCTCGGCGTGCTCACCGCCATTGAAGTGGTGGACAGCCTGCATCAGCAGGGCGTGCGCCTGGCGCAGGCCATCGAGATTGTTGGCTTCTGCGACGAAGAGGGAACCCGCTTCGGCATCACGCTGTTAGGCAGTCGCGGCCTGACGGGAACCTGGCCGGAGAATTGGCTTGATACCTGTGATACCAGTGGCATAAGCGTGGCGCAGGCGATGGTGCAGGCGGGGCTGGATCCCGCAAGGGTATCGCTTGCCGCGCGACATCAGGACGACTTCAGCGCCTGTCTGGAGCTGCATATTGAACAGGGGCCGTGTCTGGAGCAGGAGGGGCTGGCGCTGGGGGTGGTGGAAGCCATTAACGGTGCGCGGCGTCTGAACTGTCTCTTTACCGGCGAAGCCGGGCATGCCGGAACCGTGCCGATGGCTCACCGTAAAGATGCCCTGGCCGCGGCTGCCGAATGGATGGTGCAGGTTGAAAACACCACCCGACAGCGCGGCGGCAATCTGGTTGCCACGGTGGGGGCGTTACGCTGCCTGCCCGGCGCGATCAATGTGATTCCCGGCGAGGTGGCGCTATCGCTGGATATTCGCGGCCCGCAGGATGCCCCGCTGGACGCACTGCTCACTGAACTGCTCATTCAGGCGGAAGAGATCGCAGCCCGACGTGGGCTCAGTTTCAGCGCCGAGGAGTTTTACCGGATCGCCGCCACGCCCTGCGATGCCAGACTGCAATCGCTGTTAGGGGAGGCCGTGACATCGGTTCAGGGCCGTACGCTATCGCTGCCGAGCGGTGCCGGGCACGACACCATTGCGCTGGCAGAACGCTGGCCGGTGGGGATGTTATTTGTGCGCTGCAAGGGGGGCATCAGCCATCATCCGGCGGAGTCGGTGATGGCTGAGGATGTTGCGCTGGCGATTGAGGCATTTGGGCGGGCGGTGAGAGCGCTGGCTGACGGTGGCGCGCGTTAAGCCACCGAACGCACCGCATCTTCGATATCAGCGCTCACCCGTACATCCTGGTCGTCAAAAACCATGCAGTGATGGTCGTCAAACGCCACGTCTATCTTCTGCCAGGGCGCGAACTTCACGTCGCCCGGCAGCAAGATCTTCACGTTGTCATGGCCATAGCATTGCCCAAACAGGTAAGTATTGTTTCCCAGTCGCTCCACCACTTCACAGTTAAATTCCAGCCGCGTGCCGCGGTAAAGGTCGGTGGTTAAATGTTCCGGGCGGATGCCCAGCGTGACCTGACTTCCCGGCTGCAGTGGTGTGGTGGTTATCGCGAGCGTGAGCGACTTCTGTTGCGATAGCCTGACGGTAAGCTTACCTGGCTGCCAGGCTTCAACGGTCGCCGGCAGAAAGTTCATCTTCGGAGAACCGATAAACCCGGCGACAAACTTATTTGCCGGTTTGTAATAGAGATCCATCGGGGCGCCCATCTGCTCAACCTTGCCATAGTTCATGACCACGATCTTGTCGGCCAGGGTCATCGCTTCGATCTGGTCGTGCGTGACATACACCATGGTGGTTTTCAGCTCCTGATGCAGGCGGGCAAGGTGCAGACGCATCTCGACGCGCAGTTCGGCGTCCAGGTTAGAGAGCGGTTCATCAAACATAAAGACGCGCGGGTTACGCACGATGGCGCGGCCTATTGCCACGCGCTGGCGCTGCCCGCCCGAAAGCTGTTTAGGTTTGCGGTCCAGCAGGTGGGAGAGCTGCAGCGTTTTTGCCACCATCTCCACCTGGTGACGGATCTGTTCTTTTGGAACCTTATTCACTTTCAGCCCGTAGCCCATGTTTTCGGCGACCGTCATGTGCGGATAGAGCGCGTAGGACTGAAACACCATGGCCACGCCGCGGTGGGAAGGCGCGACGTCATTCATGACCTCATTACCGATTAAGACTTCACCTTCGCTAATCTCCTCCAGACCGGCAATCATGCGCAGCATGGTCGATTTACCACAGCCGGAAGGGCCAACAAAGACGGCGAATTCCCCGTCTTCAATTTCAAGATTCACGTTGTGCAAGGTAACGGTGTCGCCAAAGCGCTTGGTGACATTCCTTAACTGTATGTTTGACATCAGTGTTCCCCGAGTAAACCGCTGCCTATGTTTTACGTATAACAATCAGATTCAACATGGCTGGACGGTGCAATTTGTCTGTATTGACTATAACTTCCAGTATTCATGCGCCCTATACAGATTTTCCATTAATGTTATGACGATCACACAACTTACAGTTTTTTGTAGAGTTATCATGATGTGAAGGGTAGCGTATACCAAACCAAAGATATTTGACGTCATACATGCAGCATCTGATTTTGCTGAATTTTAGATGAGGTAGATAAGGCGTTAAATGTCATAACAACCATAAAATTGTTATACCTTCACATGAGGTTTGTAATGAAAAAGAACCTACTTGCCGCTCTGATCCTCTCTACGCTCTCGGTGCAGGTACATGCCACCACGCAGCTTAACGTCTGGGAAGACATCAAGAAGTCATCCGGTATAAAAGAGGCGGTGGCTGACTTTGAAAAACAGTACGACGTTAATGTTAACGTCCAGGAAACCCCTTACGCCCAGCAGCTGGAAAAACTGCGTCTGGACGGCCCGGCGGGCATTGGCCCGGACGTGCTGGTGATCCCTAACGATCAGCTGGGCGGCGCCGTAGTGCAAGGGTTGCTGACCCCCCTGAATCTGGAGGCTAAGCAGACCGAACAGTACACCCCGGCCTCAATCAATGCCTTCAAAATGGATAATGCCCTCTACGGCGTACCGAAAGCGGTCGAGACGCTGGTGCTGATTTACAACAAAGACCTTATCGACAAGCCCCTCAATTCGCTGCAGGACTGGTATGACTTTTCGAAACAGCAGCGCGCGAAAAACCAGTACGGCCTGCTCGCCAAGTTCGACCAGATTTACTACAGCTGGGGGGCAATTTCTCCGATGGGCGGCTACATCTTCGGTCATAACGACAAGGGCGGCTATAACGCCAGCGACGTTGGCCTGAACAAGCCGGGCGCGGTAGAGGCCGTGACGTACCTTAAAAAATTCTACGCCGACGGGATCTTCCCGGCCGGGATAATCGGTGACAACGGTCTGAACGCCATTGACTCCCTGTTCACCGAGAAGAAAGCGGTAGCCGTGATCAATGGGCCGTGGGCATTCCAGCCGTATGAAGCAGCAGGGATCAACTACGGCGTTGCGCCGCTGCCAACGCTGCCCGACGGCAAGCCTATGAGTTCTTTCCTTGGCGTGAAAGGCTACGTTGTCTCCACGTGGAGCAAAGACAAAGCCCTGGCGCAGAAATTTATCGAATTCATCAACCAGCCGCAGTATGTGAAAACGCGCTACATCGCCACGCGTGAAATCCCGCCGCTTACCGCGATGATCGACGATCCAGTTATCAAAAACGACGAAAAAGCGAGTGCCGTCGCGGTACAGTCGGCGCGCGCAACTGCCATGCCGGGCATCCCTGAAATGGGTGAAGTCTGGGGGCCAGCCAACGCCGCGCTGGAGTTGAGCCTGACCGGCAAACAGGATCCTAAAGCCGCGCTGGATAGCGCAGAAAAACAGGTCCAGATGCAAATCGAAGCCATGCAGGCCAGCAACCAGTAATTTTCTGCCGTCGCAAAACGGGAGGACTCTCTCCCGTTTTTTTGAAAGGAGTTGTCTGTGAGTATCATCCCGGAAAATTTTGCCAGACCGCACGGGGCCGGGCGCCATGCCTGGACCGGCCTGCTGCTGGCGTTCATCCCCGGCTTCGGTCAGTTCTACCATCGTCAGTGGCTGAAAGGGATCATCTTCCTGGTACTGCTGGTCAGTTTTCTCGGCGTATTTGCCGATTTTCTGCGCGAAGGGCTATGGGGGCTGGTGACGCTGGGCGAGGAGGTGCCGCGGGACAACTCCATCTTCCTGCTGGCTGAGGGGATCATCAGCGTGCTGATCGCCGCGTTTGGCGTGATGGTCTGGTACCTGTCGATGCGTGATGCGTGGGTGAATGGCAGAAAACGCGATGCGGGACTTGCGCTTAACAGCGTGCGCAAGCAGTACCAGATGTTGCTGAGCGACGGCTTCCCGTATCTTATGATCACGCCCGGCTTTATCCTGCTGGTGTTTGTAGTGGTTTTCCCGATCCTGTTCGGCTTTGCCATTGCCTTTACCAACTACAACCTCTATCACACGCCGCCGGCTAAGCTGGTGGACTGGGTTGGGTTTAAGAACTTCATCAATATCTTCACGCTCTCCATCTGGCGTTCGACCTTCTTCGACGTGCTGCAGTGGACGGTGGTCTGGACCCTGCTCGCTACCACGCTGCAATGTTCAGTAGGCGTGCTGCTGGCCATTCTGGTGAACCAGAAAGATCTGCGCTTTAAACCGCTGATCCGCACCATCTTCATTCTGCCCTGGGCGGTGCCGGGCTTTGTCACCATCCTGGTGTTTGCCGGAATGTTTAACGACTCCTTTGGGGTGATCAACAACGCCATTCTGGCCTTCTTCGGCATCGCGCCAAAAGCCTGGATGACCGATCCGTTCTGGACCAAAACGGCGCTGATTATGATGCAGACCTGGCTCGGCTTCCCGTTTGTTTTCGCTATGACCACCGGCGTGCTGCAGGCCATTCCGGACGATCTGTACGAAGCGGCGACCATGGACGGCGCCAGCAGCGCGACTAAGTTGCGTACCATCACGCTGCCGCTGGTGCTTTACTCGATTGCGCCGATTCTGATCACGCAATACACCTTCAACTTCAATAATTTCAACATCATCTACCTGTTTAATAACGGCGGACCGGCGGTGGTAGGGTCGAATGCGGGTGGGACGGATATCCTGGTGTCGTGGATCTACAAACTGACGATGTCCTCTTCGCAATATGCGATTGCGGCGACCATCACTATCCTGCTGTCGATCTTTGTCGTCGGGCTGGCGCTGTGGCAGTTCCGCGCCACGAAATCGTTCAAAAATGACGACATGGCGTAAGGAACGTAACAATGGCTCAATCACAAAGTATTAAACGTGAGAAGTGGGTTCGCCTCTCGCTCTCCTGGCTGGTTATCGTGCTGGTCTCGATAATCATCATTTACCCGCTGGTGTGGACGGTCGGTGCGTCGTTTAACGCGGGTAATAGCCTGCTGAGCTCGTCGATTATTCCAGAGAACTTCTCGGTGCAGCACTATGCCGACCTGTTCAACGGCCAGGTGAACTACATGACCTGGTACTGGAACTCAATGAAAATCAGCTTCCTGACCATGGTACTGACCTTAATCAGCGTCAGCTTTACCGCCTACGCGTTTTCGCGCTTTCGCTTTAAGGGGCGTCAGAACGGTCTGATGCTGTTCCTGCTGCTGCAGATGATCCCCCAGTTCTCGGCGCTGATTGCCATCTTCGTGCTGTCGCAGTTGCTGGGCCTTATCAATAGCCATCTGGCGCTGGTGCTGATCTACGTGGGCGGCATGATCCCGATGAACACTTACCTGATGAAAGGCTACCTCGATGCCATCCCGAAAGATCTGGATGAATCCGCGCGCATGGACGGGGCCAGTAATTTCCGGATTTTCATCGAAATTATCATGCCGCTTTCGAAGCCGATTGTGGCGGTGGTGGCGCTGTTCTCCTTCACCGGGCCGCTGGGGGATTTCATCCTCTCCAGCACCATTTTGCGCACCCCGGACAAATACACCTTACCCATCGGGCTTTATAACCTGGTGGCGCAAAAAATGGGGGCCAGCTACACCACCTACGCGGCAGGCGCGGTCCTGATTGCGGTGCCGGTGGCGATCCTCTACCTGGCGTTACAAAAATACTTCGTCTCCGGCCTGACCTCCGGGAGTACCAAAGGATAACCATGAAAAGACTCAAACCCGCTTTGCTCGCCGTTTGCCTCTCATGTGGCCTTGCCGCGAGTGCTTTTGCTGCCGACGCGGTGAAAACGCGTCCGTTTAACGCCATGCCTGCAGATTTTATTAAGGGGGCGGATATTTCGACCCTACTGGAAGCCGAACAACACGGCGCGAAATTCTATAACCAGAACGGCCAGCAGCAGGATGCGATTGCGATCCTGAAGGCCAACGGCGTGAACACCGTACGCCTGCGCCTGTGGGTTGATCCACAGGATGCGAGCGGCAAGACCTATGGCGGTGGCAGTAACAACCTGGAAAACACGATTGCGCTGGCGAAGCGCGTGAAGGCGCAGGGCCTGAAGCTGCTGCTCGATTTCCACTACAGCGATTTCTGGACCGATCCGGGCAAACAGTTCAAGCCGAAAGCCTGGGAGAAAATGGACTACCCGCAGCTTAAAACGGCGATCCATGACTACACCCGCGACACCATCGCCCGCTTTAAGAAAGAGGGCGTCCTGCCGGACATGGTGCAGATCGGTAACGAAATCAACGGCGGCATGCTGTGGCCGGAAGGCAAAAGCTGGGGGCAGGGCGGCGGCGAGTTTGACCGTCTGGTCGGACTGCTCAACGCCGCGATTGGCGGGCTAAAAGAGAATCTGACCGGCGGCGAGCAGGTGAAAATCATGCTGCACCTGGCCGAAGGCACTAAAAATGACACCTTCCGCTGGTGGTTTGACGAAATCGCGAAGCGCGACGTGCCATTCGATATCATCGGCCTGTCAATGTACACCTACTGGAACGGCCCGATTAGCGCGCTGAAGGCCAATATGGATGACATCAGCAAGCGCTATAACAAAGACGTGATTGTGGTGGAAGCGGCATATGGCTATACGCTGGACAACTGCGATAACGCTGAGAACAGCTTCCAGGCGAAAGAAGAAAAAGACGGCGGCTATCCGGGTACCGTTCAGGGCCAGTACGATTATATTCACGATTTAATGCAGTCCGTTATTGATGTTCCGGACCACCGTGGCAAAGGCATCTTTTATTGGGAGCCGACCTGGATTGCCGTACCGGGCACCACGTGGGCGACCAAAGCCGGCATGAAATATATCCATGACGAATGGAAAGAGGGGAATGCCCGCGAGAATCAGGCGTTATTTGATTGCCAGGGAAAAGTGCTGCCATCAATAACGGTATTTAAATAATTTTTATCTTCATTCAGGACGTTTTTAATATGAATAAATTTGCGCCTTTAAGCCCAAAGGTCGCGGCGTTATTGCATGGCGCCGACTATAACCCGGAGCAATGGGAGAATTATCCCGGTATTATTGAAAAAGATATTGCCATGATGCAGCAGGCAAAATGTAATGTGATGTCGGTGGGCATATTTAGCTGGGCAAAGCTGGAGCCGCGTGAAGGGGAATATGATTTTGCGTGGCTGGATAATATTATTGAAAAACTGTATGCGGCAGGTATTCATATTTTCCTTGCTACGCCAAGCGGCGCGCGTCCGGCGTGGATGTCGCAAAAATACCCTGAGGTGCTGCGCGTCGGGCGCAACCGCGTGCCCGCGCTGCACGGAGGCCGGCATAACCACTGCATGTCATCGCCAGTGTACCGTGAGAAGACATTCACCATTAACCGCCTGCTGGCGGAGCGTTATTCACACCATCCGGCGGTACTGGGCTGGCATATCTCTAATGAATACGGCGGCGAATGTCATTGTCACCTGTGTCAGGCACGTTTTCGCGACTGGCTGAAGGCGCGCTATAAAACCCTGGACGCGCTGAACCACGCGTGGTGGAGCACCTTCTGGAGCCACACCTACACCGACTGGTCGCAGATAGAGTCCCCTGCGCCGCAGGGAGAAGTGTCGATTCACGGCCTCAACCTCGACTGGCGTCGCTTCAATACCGCACAGGTGACCGATTTCTGCCGCCATGAAGTGGCCCCGCTAAAAGTAGCGAATGCGGAACTGCCGGTAACCACCAATTTTATGGAGTATTTCTACGACTACGACTACTGGCAGCTTGCGAAGGCGATCGACTTTATCTCCTGGGACAGCTATCCGATGTGGCACAAGGAGAAAGACGAAACGGCGCTCGCCTGCTACACCGCCATGTATCACGACATGATGCGTAGCCTGAAGGGCGGTAAGCCCTTCGTGCTGATGGAGTCGACGCCGAGCACCACCAACTGGCAGCCAACCAGCAAGCTGAAAAAGCCGGGGATGCATATTCTCTCGTCAATGCAGGCGGTGGCGCACGGAGCGGATTCGGTGCAGTACTTCCAGTGGCGTAAAAGCCGCGGGTCGGTGGAGAAATTCCACGGCGCGGTTATCGACCACGTGGGTCATCTGGATACCCGCGTCGGGCGTGAAGTGACGCGCCTGGGCGAGATGCTGGCACGCCTGCCGGAGGTCGCAGGTTGCCGTACCGAGGCCCGGGTGGCGATTGTCTTCGACCAGCAAAACCGCTGGGCGCTGGATGATGCCGAAGGTCCGCGCAATATGGGAATGGAGTACGAAAAAACCGTCAACGAGCACTATCGTCCGTTCTGGGAAAAAGGCATTGCGGTGGATGTCATTGACGCTGACGGCGATCTGAGCGACTACGCGCTGGTGGTGGCCCCCATGCTTTATATGGTACGCGAAGGGTTTGCCGAGCGGGCAGAAGCCTTTGTGGCTAATGGCGGGCATCTGGTGACGACCTACTGGACCGGCGTGGTGGATGAGACCGATCTCTGTCATCTGGGCGGTTTCCCTGGCCCGCTGCGCAAGCTTCTGGGCATCTGGGCGGAAGAAATCGAGTGCCTGGGCGAGGGGGAACGCAACCTGATTCAGGGGCTGGCAGGCAACGCGGCAGGTTTGCAGGGGCCGTATCAGGTGCGGCATTTATGCGAGCTGATCCACGCTGAGTCCGCACAGGTGCTGGCGACCTACCGCGATGATTTCTACGCAGGTCGCCCTGCGGTAACGGTCAACCGCGTCGGTAAAGGCAAGGCGTGGCATGTCGCTTCACGTAACGATCTGCCGTTCCAGCGCGATTTCTTCGCCGGGATTATCAACGAGCTGGCACTACCGCGCGCCATTGAGGGTGAACTCCCGCCGGGCGTGGTTGCCACGGCACGCACGGATGGCGAAACCACCTGGGTGTTTGTGCAGAACTACACGGCACAGCAGCAGTACATCACGCTGCCACAGGGGTATACCGACTGCATGACAGACGCCGCTGCTGCGGGCGATACCGCTCTGCTGCCCTGGGACTGTCGTGTGCTCAGGCGTAAAGCGTAATTGATTTTCTCCCTCTCCCTGTGGGAGAGGACTGGGGTGAGGGCATCAGACCGCACCGTCCGGGCAAAAAGGCACAGAACGCCTGCTCCACGAGCAGGCATTTTTTTATCTGCATATAATGAGGCGTATTATGGACAGTCAAATTACCCAGCGTTTAATTCCCGCATTTGGCGGCGACGATAATATCGAACACGTCGAAGCCTGTATTACCCGCCTGCGCGTGACGGTAAAAGATTTAAATAAAGTTGACTCAGAGGCATTACAGAATGAAGGGGCGCTGGGGGTAATTATTATTGGCCAGCAGGTGCATGCCATTTTTGGCAGGCAGTCTGATGCCTTACGTCAGTTATTAGATGAACATTTTAATCAGTAAATAAAAAAAGGGATAGCCAAAATAATGGCTATCCCGAAAAAGGCGAATAAACTGCCAGTTGTTGGAGATACAATAACGATTAACGCATTTTAGAAATAAATATTACCACCAGGCTTCAACCTGCACGCCGAAGTTCCAGGTATTACTGGCGGTGCCGTCTTCGAAGGATTTCCCATGTTCGGAATCATTAAGATAAGAGGCAAACACGCGTAGCTCGGGACGTGACATGAAATCAGGTCCGTCCGCCAGACCTAAGGCGATCGTGTACTTCTCACCACTCTGCTTGTAGTTTGAACCGTCGGTATAGGTATCTTTCTGGTAGAACCCGCCCACTTCACCAATCAGACGCACATATTCGGTGAACTGATACTGCGCGCGGCCCACCAGCGAAATCAGGCGCGATTTATCGGTATACTGCGTGGTGTCATCCGCCGAGCCCCAGGTCAGGACGTGGTTAAAGGAGAGCTTATCGGTAATGGGAATTAAGCCGGTATTAATCACGCGGTAGCCGCTGGCATCGTTCACATAGTTCCACATGTCGTACCAGCCGCCCCCCTGGGAAACCATGTTCTGCGCCAGACCTTTGTTGGCATACTGCAGCACCAGCTTGTTATAGCCACCCAGCATATCCTGGCTGATCTCTCCGGTTACCATCACGCCGTTGTCGGCCTCGTACAGTCCGCCATACTCTTTCTGTTTGTTGGTCGGGTTTGGCATGGCATAGTCAATACCCACTTCCGTCCACGCGCCTGCCCACGGTTTCCAGCCCGCATAGCGGAGATCGATATAGTTGATGTTCACGTCGTTATCACCGTCAACGCGGTAGTCCACGTCGTTGGCATCGCCGCGGATCCAGGCCACAGAGACCGCGCCAGGGCCGAGCGTATAGTTTTCAATACCTGCACCGGATCCCGAGATGTTCCAGTATTTGGTGTCAATGATGTGCAGATCATGACGCTGGTAATAGCGCTTCCCACCCCAGATAACCGCATTCGGATCGCCCGGGATCAACCCCTTGATCTGCAGGTTAAGCTGACGCAGGCCAAACTGAGCGTCGTCGCCAAAGGTGGTTTCGTTATCGTTAGAGCCGTCAGACACCATGTTCACCATGCTGTCGAGATAAAAGCTCACGTCGTTCTTTTTGTAGACCTCAGAGCCCAGTTCCAGCTCGCCGTAGGTATCGGCTTCGTTACCCAGACGGCCTATTTTATTCTTCTGCCACTCCTCCATCCCACCATCCCGTGAGACGCCCACGCCGGAGCGAAGATAGCCATGAAAATCAATCGGTACTGAAGACGCAGCAAACAGCGATGGAGACGCTAACGCGGCAGCCAGCGCAACGGATACAGAGCGGATCGTCGTGTTTATTGTTACCCTCTTATTGTTTTTGTAATACGCTCACAAAACAGCTGTCATAAAATGCCTAAACCTTCTGGCTGGCAATTGAACGATCCTAAATGTGTGATTAACTGCAAATAAAATAGACAATTTTGTTACGAGTGATGAGCTGTGCCACAAATTATGGCACTGTGAACGTAATACTTTTTGATGGTGTTATGTCTGCGAAGTGAGGGCAGTGAGCGTTTTTTTACAGCGCCCCTGTTACAATCATCGCATAACAACATAAGGAACCGGACCATGAAGTCGAAAAGCGCAACGTTAGAGGACGTCGCACGCCATGCAGGCGTCTCCTATCAGACCGTGTCCAGGGTACTGAATAAATCTGCCAATGTATCCGAGGCCACGCGCCACAAGGTTGAGAAATCCATAGAGTTATTGCGGTATGTGCCGAATCGCCTGGCCCAGCAACTGGTAGGCAAGCAGAGCCAGACCGTCGGGCTGGTGACCATTTCACTGGCTTTGCACGCGCCTTCTCAGGTGGCGGCAGCGGTAAAACGCTATGCGAACGTGGAGGGATACCAGGTACTGATCTCGATGATAGATGAGAACGTCAACCAAAGTATTCAGGACTCTATCAACGAACTGAAGTCCCAGCTGGTGAGCAAGGTGATCATTAACGTGCCTCTGGAGGCCGAAGAGGCGCAGAAAATCGCCACCGACAACGACGATATCGTCTGTCTTTTCCTGGATGTCGACCCGTACAGTTCTGTGTTTAACGTTTCGTTTAACCCGGCGGATGGGACCCGCGCCAGCGTTAAATACCTTTATGAGCTGGGCCATCGCGACATCGCCCTGCTGGCGGGGCCGGAGTCCTCTGTGTCGGCACAGTTGAGGCTAAAAAGCTGGATCGAAACCCTGAAGGGTTACGGGCTGGAGCCCGCTTCGGTGATCCGCGGCAACTGGGATGCGCAGAGCGGGTATGCCGGTGCGCTGCAGATGTTGCGCGAAACGCCGCAGTTTTCCGCTGTACTGGTGGCCAACGACCAGATGGCGCTGGGCGTACTGAGCGCCTTCCACCAGCAGCAGATTTCCATTCCTGGCGAGAAGTCGGTGATTGGCTACGATGATACCTACGAAAGCTCGTTCTTCTACCCGGCGCTGACGACGGTCTCACTGGATTTAGATCTGCAGGGCAAAGAGGCGGTGCGCCGCATTCTGGACAGCGGCGAAGAGAGTGCCCTGCGCATGTCTTCGATTTTACCTGCCCGTCTGGTGGTGCGACAGTCCACCGGGCCGAAAGGGGAGAAGGGAAAAAACCTCCAGGCGCTGGCCCAGCAGCTGCGCGAGATTGCGCATCAACTGGGTGATGTGTAGCGGAGTGAGCACCTCAATCACAGGAAAGAGGTGCTCGTAAGATTACTCCAGCCCCAGCGTATACTGGGCGATTTTGAAGTAGATAATCAGCCCGGTACCGTCGATAAGCGTCGCGATAAACGGCGCGGAGACGACGGCCGGGTCAATGCCGCAGCGCTTGAGTACCATGGGAATAACGGACGAGACTATGGCACTCCACAGCGTAATGCACACCAGCGTCAGGCTGACGATAAGGGTAATTTCCAGCCCAATCCCCATCATCCATGCGCGGATGCACCCGGCAATACCGAGCGTGACGGCAATCATCAGTGAGGTGGTCATCTCTTTGCAAAGTACGCGACCGACATCGCGCAGATGCACTTCACCCAGCGCCATGGCGCGCACCAGCGTGGAGGTGATCTGCGTTCCGCTGTTCCCACCGGTGCCAATCAGCAGCGGGATAAAAAATGCCAGCGCAATGGCGGACTCCAGCGCCTCTTCAAAGTGCTGGATCACCGAGCTGGTGTAGGCTTCCGCGACAAACAGCAGCAGCAGCCAGACGGAGCGTTTTTTCCACAGGCTGAAGGCGCTGGTCTCCAGATAGGGCTTTTCCAGCGGCAGCGTGGCCCCCTGGCGCTGGGCATCTTCGGTGACATCGTCTTCCAGCAGGTGAGCCATTTCGCGCTCGGTGAGGCAGCCAACCAGCTTGCCGTGGGTGACAACAGGCACTACATCCGCACCGCTGTGAGCCAGCAGTCCGGCGACATCGGCCCGCTCATCTTCCGGTTTGACCTGCAGAAATTGCGACAGCATCAGCGATTTTACCGGCTGTACGGTATCGGTGGTTTGCAGTAATTTGCGTACCGCAATCATGCCTGCCAGGCGACCCTGATCTTCAATGAAAATATGCGACGGAATATCATCGTCTTTTAATTTTTCGAAAAACTGCTCGCGCGCCAGCGCCACGCATAATGAAATATCGAGGACGATAAAATCGGTATTCATATATTGCGCGATGGCGCTGTCATTGAATACCGGGTTCTGGTTGTGAATAGCGTAAGACATAGTGAATTCCCTTTGAATAAAAAATCTCTCAGGGGCGAGCAAGACAGGGCATGTCGAAGAGGAGATCCCCACGTCCTGGGTTCAGCACTGTACACCGTATCCCGTAAGGGAAGTTATACTGACAAAGCCTTGATTCGACAGTGCCTGTTTTACCCTGTGCGGGTTCTCTCGAACCTGCCAGAGCGATAACGTGTATTTGTACAGGAGCCTCGCCATAACGAGATCGTTGTAAACCAGCGGGATAATACGCTTATTTTATTTTCCCGCTCTGGAATTTAAAAAATGTTTAGGGAATGTTTATGTATTCATTATTCATGACGCGTTGAGCCTTTATTTAAACTTGCTCGACTTTAATGGGAGGATAAATATTCACGAGGAGAACAAGGTGGCGTGGTTTGACAATCTGCTCAATCATTTTGCGCATTATCCGACGCATCTCTTTGCGCTACTCTTCGTGCTGGCTTTGAGTAAATCCACGGTGCTGATCTCCTCCGTGCTGCCGCCCGCCTCGGTGATGTTGCTGACCGGGATCACCGTCAGCCAGGCGAGCCTGCATCCGGCGTTGACGTGGCTGGCGGTGGTAATGGGGGCCACGCTCGGTTCGCTGCTGAACTATCATATCGGTCAGTTGATGGGGCATACGCGGCTGGTGACGCGCATTACCTCAAAACATGCCGATACATTTTTGCGGGTGCAGCATCAGCTACAGAAAAACGGCGTGCTGGTGCTCTTCACCGCCCGTTTTCTGGCGGTACTGCGCTATATCGTGCCGCTGGCGGCGGGCATGCTCAGGCTCAACCGGGTGAAGGTTTACGCGGTCAGCCTGTTTTCTGCCGCCGTCTGGGCGGCGCTGTATGTCGGCATTGTCACCGGCATCAGCGCCTTTTGAGTTACAAACTTCCCATTCCGCCGTCCACCAGCAGTTCCGTTCCTACCGTGTAGCTGGATTCGTCGGAGGCCAGATAGAGCGCGGCTTTTGCCAGCTCCGTCGTCGAGCCCATTCTGCCCAGCGGCACAAGCTTGATGATCTCCGCCATCATCGCGTTAAGCGTCTCTTCGCTTAAGCCCGTTTTCGTAAAGGCCGGGGTTTCTACCGGGCCGGGGCTCAGACCGTTAACGCGAATGCCGCGCGGTAACAGCTCTGCCGACAGTGTGCGTGCCAGCGACAGCAGGGCGGCCTTGCTCGCGGCATACACGCTGCTGGTGGGCAGGCCGATGCGCGCGCTTACGGAGCCGCACAGGATCACCGAGGACGGATTATTCAGCAGCGGCAGCAGCGCCTGAATTAAAAAGAACGGTCCCTTCAGGTTGATGCCCATCAGACGATCCCAGGCCTCTTCCTGCCACGCTTCCAGCGGTGCGTGCGTCACGTCGCCGGCGTTGAGAAACACCGCGTCCAGGCGTGGCCAGCGGGTGGCAAGCGTCTCCGCCAGCGCTTTTTGCGAAGCAATATCTCCCGCATCGGTCGGGATCACCCAGGCCTTATCGCCCAGAATGCGCTCTGCTTCGGCGAGCGTTTCCGGGTTACGACCGGTGACGGCGACATGCGCCCCTTCGGCGAGAAACACCTGCGCAGTGGCAAGGCCAATGCCGCTGGTTCCGCCGGTAATCAGCGTATATTTACCTGCTAAACGACCCATGTTCTTCTCCTGAAATGTCTCTGGAGAAAGCACTATAGAAACGTTAGTATCGAAAGGAAACTAGGTACCAATTGGATACTAATGCGGCAAGAGGTGTGCTATGGCGGAATTGCTCGATATACGTTGTGAAAAAAATTCTGAGGTTTATGTCTGCCCGATGACGCAGTTTGTGAACCTGATTTCCGGGAAGTGGGCGATCCCTGTTCTTTATCGCCTGATTATCCTCAATGCGCCGGTACGCTTTGGCGATCTGCTGCGCGCTACCGCCCCCATCACGCAAAAAGAACTCACGAAGCAGCTCAGGCTGTTCGAACAGCGCGGTCTGGTGTCGCGCACGGTTTACCCGGAGATCCCACCGCGCGTGGAGTACCAGATAACGGGGCTGGGGTTGACCCTGCAAGGGGCGCTCTCGCCGCTGGCCGCCTGGATGAGTGAGTACGGCGACCAGCTTGAGCGTTAGCCTACTGTTTTACATAGCGCGGCGCCGGGATGCCGGTGCGGGCGCTGTTAAACAGTTCCAGACGTGCCGTTTCGTAGCGATCCCACAGGCTGGCATCATGCATTGGCGGAATGGTAATCAGCTCGCCCTGATCCAGACCCGCCAGCGAAGCATCCACCATATCGTCAGTGGTCATCACCGAGCCTTCCGGCAGATCGTTCACCGTCACGCCGGAATGCTGCCAGATTTCTGTTGCCGTTGCGGCGGGTAAGACGGCCTGAATACGCAGGTTGCTGTCGGCAAACTCCTCCTGTAACCCACGGGTAAAGCTGAGCACCCAGGCTTTGGTGGCGCTGTACAGCGCGCTGCCTGCACGCACGTGCAGGGACAACACCGAGGCGATATTGATAAGCGTACCGTGGTTATTCTGCGCCAGGCGCGGCAGGATCGCATAGGTCAGGCGCATCAGCGCCGTGGTATTGAGGGTGTTAATGGCCTGATGCTGGGCCACATCGCCCGCGAGGAACGGCGCCATCTGCGCGGTGCCGGCGTTGTTAACCAGCGCATCAATGGCGGTATTGCTACGCAGTTCGTCTTCTACCGCGCGGATCCCGGTTTCATCGGTGAGATCGGCCACCAGAATATCGACGGTCACGCCATAGCGCGCGCGCAGGTCGGCGGCGAGGGTTTGCAGCCGATCCTCGCGGCGGGCGACCAGGACCAGGTTAGCGCCGCGCGCGGCAAGGCGATCGGCATAGACGGCACCAATCCCGGAAGAGGCACCCGTAATCAGGGCGGTAGTGATTTGCATAATCATCGTGTGTTACCTCAAAGCAAAGTGAGTTATTTGGTTTCAATATGAAACTGAATTCACTGTCTGCTATTTGGTTTTATAATGCAACTATATTGGTGGTCATTTTGTGCTTTTGCCGTCGGGAACGATCAGGAGGGGAGTTTAGCCACGATCTCTTCAGGCTTAAGTTCGCGGCCATCGTCGGCAATAAGCAGCAGTTTACGCAGCGGTTTGCGCTGTTCGCTATCAACGAGAACGGTGCCGCATTCGTTTTCCGCGAACAAAAATTCATTGCCCCACTGGGACAGGGCAACCAGCACCGTCTGGAGTGCGCGTCCCTTGTCGGTCAGAACGTATTCCTGCCAGGCGCTGCCGTCGGAGGCGGGCTGGAGCCGGAGGATGCCTTCATCGACCAGCAGTTTTAGCCGCGCGGTCAGCATGTTTTTCGCGATACCGAGGCTTTTCTGGAACTCGCCGAAGCGTTTAATCCCACGCAATGCGTCGCGAACAATCAGCAGCGACCACCAGTCGCCGATGATATCCAGCGAACGGGCGACAGGGCAGGTACTCTCTTCAAGACGGGTGCGTTTCACAGGCAAATCTCCGGGCGTATGTAGTTTTATTATAAAACTAATCTGCTCACCGGGTAAGCGTGTTATTCATCAGTTTGAGAAATGCTTCCCGGAAAATTGTCACGGATCTGTCACACTGAACGCGACATTTTAAAACGAGTGAGGAATTAGGGATGAGAAAAGCACTACTCGCGGTGGCCGTAGCCGGTCTCTTTTCAGCAGCCTCCGGGGTGCAGGCGCAAGAGACGCCGGAAGGGTATCAGCTGGAGCAAGTTTTAATTATGAGCCGTCACAACCTGCGCGCACCGCTCGCCAATAACGGCAGCGTGCTGGAGCAGTCCACGCCAAAGCAATGGCCTGAATGGGAAGTGCCGGGCGGTCAGCTCACCACCAAAGGTGGCGTGCTGGAGGTTTACATGGGGCACTACATGCGCGAGTGGCTGGCTCAGCAGGGGATGGTGAAGACGGGAGAATGTCCACCGGCGGAGAGCGTTTATGCTTACGCCAACAGCCTGCAGCGCACCGTGGCTACCGCGCAGTTCTTCATTACCGGCGCGTTCCCGGGGTGCGATGTTCCTGTGCATCATCAGGACAAAATGGGCACCATGGACCCAACCTTTAACCCGGTGATTACCGATAACTCACCGGAATTCCGCGAAAAAGCGCTTAAGGCGATGGAGTCCGAGCGCCAGAAAATGCAGCTTGCTGAAAGCTACCGGCTGCTGGAGCAGATGACGAACTACGCCGATTCGCCGTCGTGCAAAGAGAAAAAAGTCTGTTCACTGGCAGACGCGAAAGATACCTTCAGCGCCGACTACGAAAAAGAACCGGGCGTTTCCGGGCCGCTGAAAGTGGGCAACTCGCTGGTGGATGCGTTCACGCTGCAGTATTACGAAGGCTTCCCGGCCGACCAGGTGGCCTGGGGAGAGATTAAAACCGACCAGCAGTGGCGCGTATTGTCGAAGCTGAAAAACGGATATCAGGACTCGCTGTTTACCTCAACCGAGGTGGCGCAAAACGTCGCCAAACCGCTGGTGAAGTATATCGATAAAGCCCTGGTGACCGATCAGGCAAAAGCGCCGAAAATCACCCTGCTGGTGGGGCATGACTCCAACATTGCCTCTCTGCTGACGGCGCTGGACTTCAAGCCGTACCAGCTACATGACCAGCAGGAGCGCACCCCAATCGGCGGCAAAATTGTCTTCCAGCGCTGGCACGACAAAAACGGCAACCGCGAGCTGATGAAAATTGAGTATGTGTATCAGAGCTCAGAGCAGCTGCGTAACGCCAGCGTGCTGTCGCTGCAGTCTCCGGCGCAGCGCGTGACGCTGGAACTGAAGGGGTGTCCGGTGGATGCGAACGGTTTTTGCCCGATCGATAAATTTAATACGGTGATGAACGACGCGGCGAAATAAGATAATCCCCCCGCGCAGGCGGGGGGAAACGCTCAGACGTTTTTACGTTCGATGGTTTGCTCACCCCAGAAGAGCGAGTCTTTGTCCGTTTTTTCGAAGGCGCGTACCAGCACTTCATCATTGCCTTCTTCCCAAATCTGCTCTGCCAGTTTTTCATCGTATTTCGCGACTTCAAAAATGGCTTCGGCGATCTCCGGAGAGGTATTGCGTAAACTTGCCCATTCGCCCACGTGGTGAGCTTTGGATTCTTGAGTTGGCATGCTTGTCCTCCTGTTGAGTTAGCCGTTCAGTTTTTTGGCCAGACCCGCGACGTATTCACCCTGATAGCGGGCGATAGCGAGCTCTTCGTTGCTCGGCTGTCGGGATCCATCGCCACCGGCAATGGTGGTTGCACCGTAAGGTGTGCCGCCACGTACCTGAGAGACATCAAACAGTTCCTGCGCGCCATAGCCAATCGGTACAATCACCATCCCATGATGAGCAAGGGTAGTCCAGGTTGAGGTAATCGTCTGTTCCTGGCCTCCGCCGGTCCCGGTGGAGCTGAACACGCTGGCGAGTTTGCCGTACAGCGCGCCAGAGGCCCACAGCCCGCCCGTCTGATCGAGGAAGGTGCGCATCTGGCCTGACATATTGCCAAAACGGGTGGGGGTGCCGAAGATAATGGCGTCGTAATCCGCCAGCTCCTGAGGCGTGGCGACCGGCGCATTCTGGGTTTTTCCTCCGGCTTTGGCGAACGCTTCTGCCTGCATGGTTTCCGGTACGCGTTTTACCACAACCTCCACGCCGTCCACTTTGTTTGCACCTTCTGCTACCGCGTGAGCCATGGTTTCAATGTGTCCATACATGGAATAATAGAGCACCAGAACTTTAGCCATTTTGCATCACTCCTCGTTTGTTTTTTCTGACAGCGAATCGCTGCGTTCATTTAAAGATATGACATCACAGCCAGACTGCAAAAATGAACGGCATTTCTTTGATTTATAACAATATGCTGACCATCGCGGCTTGTAGCAAAATGAAACATTTTTACCGCCGACGATTTTTGAAATGATAAGAAAGGCTTATGGATGACCGCCGCGTTTTCTCACCCAAAAGACTGAGATCTTGTTGCAGAATATTAACTACAGCTTGCCGGATACCCTCAGTCCACTAAGCTTAGTTTCACGCGGCACAGATAAAGGCGCTGTCCTTTAGCCGCGAGGTGAAAGAATCCTCTTTTACTGAATGCAATATGATGTCTAATGTTTCACATACTGGAGGTTAGAGATGGCAAACCATCGTGGTGGTTCAGGTAATTTCGCCGAAGATCGTGAAAGAGCATCAGAAGCAGGCCGTAAAGGTGGCCAGCATAGCGGGGGTAATTTTAAAAATGACCCTCAGCGCGCATCTGAGGCTGGCAAAAAAGGGGGTAAAAACAGCCATGGCGGCAATAAGTAAGTCGCCGGGTTGAAAGACCTCTGCCGCCGGGTTCTCCCGGCGGTTTTTTTATTTCTGTAACATTGAACTGCAATCAAAGGCATCGCACACTAGTCCCTTCATTCTACGTTCTGGTGCCTCATGTCTGTTTCTCGTTTTACCTTCTCCGTCAAACCTCAGGAAGCGATCCTCATTCTGATCACCATGTTCTGGGGCGGAACCTTTCTCGCCGTCCAGTATGCGGTCACCCTGAGCGATCCGTTCTTCTTTGTCGGCCTGCGCTTTGCGACGGCAGCGATTGCCGTGGGGTTGATCTCGTTGAAAACCCTGCGCGGGCTGACCCTGCAGGAGCTCAAGGCCGGGGTGGCGATTGGCGTGGCGATCGCCATGGGGTATAGCCTGCAGACGTGGGGGTTACAGTCAATCTCCAGCAGTAAATCGGCCTTTATCACCGCCATGTATGTGCCGCTGGTGCCGTTACTGCAATGGCTGTGTCTGGGACGCCTGCCGGGTGTGATGTCCTGCATCGGCATTGTCCTGGCGTTCATCGGCCTGATTTTGCTGGCCGGGCCGGAAAATAACCTGCTGGCACTGGGGCCGGGCGAGATCATTACCCTGGTGGGAGCCATTGCGATTGCCGCGGAAATTATCCTCATCAGCGCCTGGGCCGGGAAGGTCGACGTTAAGCGCGTCACGGTGGTACAGCTTGCCACGGCGTCGCTGGTGGCGTTCGCGACGATGGTTCCGGCAGGGGAGTCGGTTCCGCCGATGTCTGCCGGGCTGGTGGTGGTGGCGCTGGGGCTGGGTATTTTCAGCGCCATTATTCAGGTGACCATGAACTGGGCACAGCGCAGCGTGTCGCCGACGCGGGCGACGGTGATCTACACCGGTGAACCGGTCTGGGCGGGGATTTTTGGACGCATTGCCGGAGAGCGCTTACCGCTGCTGGCGCTGGTCGGCGCGGCGTTTATCGTTGTTGGGGTGCTGGTGAGTGAGCTAAAGCTCAAAAAACGACGTAAGGCGATTGCCGGGTAAGCGCAGCGTCACCCGGCAAGTAAGGGGCCTTTATATCAGGTGGAGGGGGTGATGGCTTCCCCTTGCGCTTCATCCCCTTTCCGGCGGCTCAGCAGGGCATTAAGCAGAATCGCCCCAAAGGTCGCCGTACCAATCCCGCCAACCGTAAATCCGCCCAGCGTCAGGGCAAAATCACCTGCACCCAGCACCAGCGTGACCGCCACCATAATCAGGTTACTGTTCTGGCTGAGATCGACGCGATGCTGTACCCAGATGCGCGCTCCCGCCACGGCAATCAACCCGAACACCACAATTGATGCGCCGCCGATGACCGGCGAGGGAATGGTGTGGATCAGCGCACCAAATTTTGGTGAGAAGCCGAGCAGCATCGCCATGACCGCCGCCGCCACGAACACCAGCGTGGAGTAGACTTTCGTTACCGCCATCACGCCAATGTTCTCGGCGTAGGTGGTGACACCGCTGCCGCCCACCGACCCGGAGAGCATCGTCGCCAGGCCATCCCCGACAAACGCGCGCCCCATATACGGATCCATACTGCGCCCGGTCATGCCCGCCACGGCCTTCAGATGCCCTAAGTTCTCCGCCACCAGGATCACCGCGACAGGGGCGATAAGCATCATGGCCTGCGTGTTAAAGGTTGGCGACGTGATCTGCGGCAGACCGAACCAGGCAGCCTGATGGAGCAGGGTAAAGTCGACAGGCTTGCCGAAACCAAAGACATTGGCCAGCAGGGCGTAGATCAGACAGGCCACAATCAGCCCGACCAGAATCAGCAGACGCTGGACCATGCCGCGGGTGAATACCGCCACCAGAACGATACACAGCACGGTGATCACCGCCATCCAGCTCTCAAACGGCGAGCCGGAGACACTCTTCACGGCAATTGGCGCCAGGTTCAGGCCAATCGCCATCACCACCGCGCCGGTAACCACTGGCGGCATCATTCGCTCGATCCAGCGGGTTCCGATCTTCATCACCACGACGCCAATCAGGGTATAGACCAGACCACAGGCGATAATGCCGCCGAGGGCGACGCTGAGGTTGGGGTTGATCCCCTGACCGTTAAACCCGGTGGTGGCGATGACCACGCCGACAAAGGCGGCGCTGGAGCCCAGATAGCTGGGCACGCGCCCGCCGGTGACAAAAAAGAACAGCAGGGTGCCAATACCCGACATCAGAATGGAGAGATTGGGATCAAGGCCCATCAGCATCGGCATCAGCACCGTTGCGCCAAACATGGCGACCGCGTGCTGGACGCCCATCACCAGGGTTTGCCCGAGCGGGAGCCGTTCATCCGGCGCGACCACGCCAGGTTCTGTAGAGGTCGATTTCAACTGCCAGTGGGGAAATCCGAACATTGCCATGAGCTGCTTCCTTAAGAAGGGTTAACAGGCGGGTCGCATAAGCGCGTGGTAGCCGCGGTCAAACCACACCAGCCCCTGCGGGGCGGGGTGGCGGATAATGGACAGGATGTCGCAAAACAGAATGTCGTGGGTGCCGACGCTGACCACCTGGCTGATACGGCAATCAAACGAGGCCAGCGCCTCCTCCAGACGCGGGCAGCCCGTCTCGCCCGTCTGCCAGCGGGCAGCGGCAAACCGATCCTCCATCGGCGTTTTGCCGCCAAACAGGTTGGAGAGTGGCTCCTGTCCGGCGCTCAGGGTGTTGACGCACAGGGTGCGGTTTTCGCTAAACGTCGGCCAGACGGACGCGCCGCGGTTAAGACACACCAATAGCGTCGGGGGCGAGTCGGTGACGCTGCATACGGCGCTGGCGGTGAAGCCCGCTCTGCCAGCAGGGCCGTCGGTGGTGATGATATTGACCGCCGCGCCCACACAGGCCATGGCATCGCGAAAGGTTTGTTTATCGGGTGTCGTCATGATGGCTCCTTACGCCAGCCCGCAGGCATCTTCAAAGGCCAGGCGCGGCAGACGGCCGTAGAGTTTGCCCACATCGCCATAGCCGATATTGATCAGCAGATTGCTTTTCAGCAGCGTGCCGGTGAAAAAGGCTTCGTCGACTTTTTGCCGGTCAAAACCGGACATCGGGCCGGTGTCCAGCCCCAGGGCGCGACAGGCAAAAATGAGATAAGCGGCCTGCATGGAGCTGTTGCGAAAGGCGGTCTCTTCAGCGTGCGCGGGGCTGGTGGTAAACCAGCTCTTCGCATCCCCGTGCGGGAACAGTTCAGGCAGACGCTCATAAAATTCCGTGTCCCACGCCACAATCGCGGTGACCGGTGCGGTGAGGGTTTTCTCCAGGTTGCCGCTGGAGAGTGCGGGGCGCAGCTTCTCTTTACCCTCTGCGCTGCGCACAAACACAATACGGGCCGGGGAACAGTTAGCGGAGGTAGGCCCCCATTTCATCAGGTCGTAGATCTCGCGCAGCGTCTCGTCGCTGACCGGTATGTCCAGCCAGCCGTTGTGGGTGCGTGCGCCGGTGAACAGTGAATCCAGCGCGGCAGAGGTAATGGCTTCGCTCATCGAAACTCCTTATAAAGCGGGTTCATGGCTGTGCAGCAGGCTGGCAAGCCCGTTCAGCAGCAGGGTATTAAACGTTTCCGGCTCGGTGACGTTGCAGGCATGACCGCCCTGGCGCATCACCACGCTGTGGCTGTGCGGGAGCGCCGCCTGCAGCTCAGACGAGCAGACAGAGGGCACCAGCAGGTCATCGGCGGAACAGATAAGGTGTACCGGGCAGGCGATGCGGGCGGCATGGCGGCTAAAATCGGCCTTTTTCAGCGCGTTCAGCCTGCGCAGCAGATTGTTTTTGCCCTGAAAGTGCGCCAGCGCCAGTGCTTCTTCTGCCTCCAGACGCGGTGCGCGGGCGGCCATCCAGTCTGCCGGATAGAGAAACAGCGGCTGCGCCTCTACCCACGCCTGCGCGCCACCGGCATGCAGCAGCCGTTCGCGGATCTGAAAGCAGCGTCGGGTATGGGCATTCAGCGTCAGCCAGCCGTTGACGCACACCAGCGCCGTGAGGGCATCGGGGTGGTCGAGCGCCAGTTGCAGGCCGATCAGCGCCCCCAGCGCATGGCCGACCACACAGTAGCGGGTGATGCCGAACGCGGTCAGCGCCTGTGCCAGCTCACCGGCCATCTGCGCCAGGGTGTACTCTTCCGGCAGGGTGTCAGGGTTATTGCCGGTGCCACGCTGGTCGTAACTGACCACCTGATACTCCTGTTCCAGCGCGGCTAGCTGGGGTAACCAGTAGCTGCCGCCCCCGCCGAGTCCGGCAATCAGCACCACGACGGGCGCGCCGTCAAACGGGGGCGGTGAGACGGAGAGCTTCATGGCAGCCTCACTTTCCAATGTGCGCAACGGTGGCGATTTCAACCAGCGCGTCCGGCTTTACCAGCCCGCACTGAATGCAGAAGCGGGCCGGCTTATCGCCGGGGAAGAACTCCGCGTAGATCTCGTTAATCGCGGCGTAGTTTTTCCAGTCGGTGATAAAGATGCTGTTGAACGTCACATCCTCCATCGTGCCACCCGCGGTTTCGATCACGGTCTTGATCGTCTCCAGCACGTGGCGCGTTTGCGCCTTTGGGTCGTTGATAAACACCACGTTGTTGTCTTTATCAAACGGCAGGGTGCCAGAGACGTACACCACGCCATCGGCGAGCGTGCCGGGGACAAACGGCGCAATCGGCGTGCTGGTGCCCGGTGGAATAATCACGGATTTCGGCATCGTATGTCTCCTCAGGCGATACGGGCGAGCGGCGGGTTCAGGGCGTCGCAAAAATCGGCGACGTTACTGACCCAGCCAAAAAAGGTTTCGATATTGAACAGCGCCGCTTTCTGGGCAAATTCCGGCCCCGCCTGATGAGTGGCGTCTTCCAGTACCACGCCGAAATACTCGAGGAAGAAGCCGTCGCGCAGGGTCGACTCCACGCAGACATTGGTGGCAATGCCGGTAAAGACCAGATGACGAATGCCCCGGCTGCGCAGCAGGCTGTCGAGTGGCGTGTTGAAAAAGCCGCTGTAGCGCGGTTTGGGCAGCACGATATCGCCTGCCTCCGGCACCAGTTCATCCACCAGCTGATAATCCCAGCCACCTTTAGCCAGCAACTTGCCCTGCAGTTCGGGCCGTTTGCGCATGGTTTTCAGGGCGTTCGATTTGTGAAAATTGGGCGAGCCGGGGCCACCGGCTTCCACGTATTGATCGTCCCAGCCGTTCTGAAACCAGATGATGAGCATCCCGGCGGCGCGTGCGGCGGCGACGGCGGTTTTGATGTTCTCAATTACCGGCCGGGTGGCGGAGACGTCAAACCCCGCCAGATCCAGATAACCGCCGGGGCTGGCGTAGGCGTTTTGCATATCCACTACAATCAGCGCGCTCTGCGGTGCAGAAAAGGTGATGGCTTCCGGACGGGCATTAAGGGTTGTCATTACGCCACCTCCTTGGTGATGGCAGGAATGTGGGCGCGGCACTGCATCAGCGGCTGAATGCGCTCGCCGAAGGTCTCCACACCGGTGAGGAAATCGTCGAAGGTCAGCAGAACACCTTCCGCGCCGGGAACGGCGGCCACTTCGTCGAGCATTCTGGCAACGCTGGCATACGAGCCGACGAGCGTGCCCATGTTGATATTGACGGCAGAGGTCGGGTCGGCCATCTGGCGCACGTTGGTGTCCGCGCCGGAACGGGTATCTTTCTGGCTCTGTTCGGTGAGCCAGCTCAGGGCCTCGTCGTCGGCCCCGTCCTTATAACGCTCCCATTTGGCGCGCGCGGCCTCATCGGTTTCGTCGGCAATGACCATAAACAGCACGTAAGAGCCCACATCACGGCCGGTTTTGTCGGCGGCCTCTTTCATGCGTGCGGCGGTTGGGGCGAAGGCGGCGGGGGTGTTGACGCCTTTACCGAAACAGAAATTGAAGTCGGCGTATTTTGCCGAGAACGCCATTCCCGCGTCGCTCTGCCCGGCGCAGATCACCTTCATTGGCGCAGAAGGCTGCGGGCTGACGCGACAGTCATGCATGGTGAAGTAGTCACCTTTGAAATCGCTCTTGCCGGTACCCCACAGATCGCGCAGCACCTGCACGTATTCGGTAAGGTACTCATAGCGGCGCGAGAAGTACTCATCTCCCGGCCAGAGCCCCATCTGGTCGTACTCCGGTTTTTGCCAGCCGGTGACCAGATTGACGCCAAAGCGCCCCCCGGAGATGGAGTCGATGGTGGAGGCCATCCGCGCGACAATGGCTGGCGGCAGGGTGAGCGTGGCGGCGGTGGCGTAGATCTGAATCCGTGACGTCACCGCCGCCAGGCCCGCCATCAGGGTGAAGGACTCCAGATTGTGATCCCAGAATTCGGTTTTGCCGCCAAAGCCGCGCAGCTTGATCATCGAAAGTGCAAAGTCGAAATGGTAGTGCTCCGCTTTTTGCACGATGGCTTTGTTCAGCTCAAAGGTCGGCATGTATTGCGGGGCAGTGGTCGAGATAAGCCAGCCGTTGTTGCCGATGGGTACAAATACGCCAATTTTCATCACGAACCTCTCTTCACTACGTTGCAGGTGAACAGGGTTTTGCAAAGGGAGTGCCAGTTTTCAAAATGGCTTTGTTATTAATGTGTTAATCAATGGTTGATGAATTGAACGTGACAAAAGTGGACTAACTGGTCAAAAACATTGCACACAAAACAGGCATTCATGCGCGATGGGAGTGCAGAATGTCGTGGCGAGGCGGGGGTTTTGCTATGCTGTTGGCAACGCAGAATAAGGAGAGCGGGATGACACAAGGCGCAGTGAAAACAGCAGGTAAACGTTCGCAGGCGGTGAGCGCCAAAAAGCACGCCATCCTCAGTGCGGCGCTGGAGACCTTTTCACAGTTCGGCATTCACGGCACGCGCCTGGAACAGGTGGCGGAGCAGGCCGGGGTGTCCAAAACCAATCTGCTCTACTATTACCCGTCGAAAGAGGCGCTGTATGTGGCAGTAATGCAGCAGATCCTGGATATCTGGCTGGCGCCGCTAAAGGCCTTTCGTCAGGAGTTCGCCCCGCTGGTGGCGATCAAAGAGTACATTCGCCTGAAGCTGGAGGTGTCCCGTGATTATCCGCAGGCATCCCGGCTGTTCTGTCTGGAGATGCTGCAGGGCGCGCCGCTGCTGAAGGCAGAGCTGACGGGGGATTTAAAACAGCTGGTGGACGATAAATCCGCGATCATCGCCGGGTGGGTCGCCAGCGGCAAACTGGCACCTGTCGATCCGCAGCATCTGATCTTTATGATTTGGGCCGCCACCCAGCACTACGCTGACTTTGCGGCCCAGGTTGAAGCGGTAACCGGAAAGACGCTGCAGGACGAAGCGTTTTTCCAGAGCACTCTCGAAAACGTGCAGCGGATGATTATTGAAGGGATCCGCGTGCGCTAGTTTCCCTCTCCCTAACCCTCTCCCACGGGGAGAGGGGACTGTTCTGTGCTGTCTTTTATCCCTCGCCCCTATGGGGTGAGGGGACAGCTTAAGTTGCCCTCTTCACACTGCATCAGCGAGGCCAGAAACGCCTCGCGTTCCACGGTTTTCTCCGTCAGGCACTGACTAATGATCATAGGCTGCACGCTGCCTCCCTCGGTACCAGAACCGATAAAATTGCAATCCGCATCGCGCAGGGCGATCCACGCCTGCTGCGCCTTTTTCAGCAGGTCACGCTGTGGGGCCGCCGCACGCTTAATGGCGGACTGATAAGTCTGGTTGAGCTTTTTATCAGCGGCCTGGTACTGCTGCGCGCTACAGGTATTCAGTTCAAGCTGCGTAGTGGCGTTGTCGCACTCGTCGGCCAGCGCGCTGGCGCTCAGCAGCAGGGCGGCGCCTGCGAGAAATACTCTTTTCATCATCCCCTCCGTGTAAAAAAGCCGGATGCGCTGTGCTTATCCGGCCTAAGGTGAAGTTGTAGCCCCGGTTAGCGTAGCGTCACCGGGGAGAGTGTACACGATTACCCGATTGTCATCAGGCTGGCGTTACCGCCCGCTGCCGCGGTGTTGACGCTGAGCGAACGCTCCACGTACAGGCGCTCCAGCAGCAGGTTGGTTTCACCGCGGGCGAAGCCCTGCACCGAAACAATCGCCCCGCTGCGGGCCGCAACCTGCTCGCACAGTTCGCGCAGCTGATCGGAATCACCGTGGTAGATAACCGCGTCAAACGGCTGCGCAAGCAGGGCATCAGGCTTCGCAAAGTGAATGCGGGCAGAAACCGCTTTCGGCAGTTGCTTCGCCAGATCGCGGTGCAGACCGTCTTCCGGCCACAGCACTTCACAACCTGTTGCCATCGCGGCGGCCAGCTGAACCAGCGCATCCTGTTCGTTATCCGCCACGCACAGCACGCGTTCACGCGGCATCAGCGTCCAGGTGTTGCGTTCGCCGGTAGGACCCGGCAGCAGACGCTGCGTGCCAGCCTGCGCCAGCTCGCCGTACTGCTGTGCGACAGCGCGCAGCTCAGTACGTTTTTCCGCCCAGGTGATGAGTGCTTCCAGCGGCTGCGTCAGCACGGTTTTCAGCTGGACATCCACCGGATAGTCCGCGTCCTGGCGTGCCAGCGTCACGCCCAGCGCGCGCTCAGGACGGTTCGCCAGCAGACGGTACAGATAGAGCGGGCCACCCGCTTTAGGACCGGTGCCGGAGAGCCCCTCGCCGCCGAACGGCTGCACGCCCACGACCGCGCCAACCATGTTGCGGTTGACGTACAGGTTGCCCACTTTGGCGCTGCCGGTGACCTGGGCGATGGTTTCGTCGATACGGGTATGCACGCCGAGCGTCAGGCCATAGCCGGAGGCGTTGATCTGCTCAATCAATGCATTCAGGTTGTTACGGTTGTAACGCACCACGTGCAGGACCGGGCCGAAGACCTCTTTTTTCAGCTCGTCGAAGCTTGCCAGTTCGATAAGCGTAGGCGGCACAAAGGTGCCGGTCTGCCACTCGCGGGCATCTTCGCTGTTCTCGCGCACGGCCTGGAACACCGGACGGCCTTTGGCACGCATGGCTTGAATGTGGTTTTCAATATTCGCTTTGGCTTCCGCGTCGATCACCGGCCCGATATCGGTGGTGAGGCGGCCCGGGTTGCCCATGCGGCACTCGGCCATGGCACCACGCAGCATCTTCAGCGTGTGGTCGGCCACGTCGTCCTGCAGGCACAACACGCGCAGGGCGGAGCAGCGCTGACCCGCGCTGTCAAAGGCGGAGGCCAGCACGTCTACCACTACCTGCTCGGTGAGCGCGGAGGAGTCGACAATCATGGCGTTCATGCCGCCGGTTTCCGCGATGAGCGGCGTTGGGCGGCCCTGGGCATCCAGACGGGTGGCGATGTTACGCTGCAGCAGGGAGGCCACTTCGGTCGAGCCGGTAAACATCACGCCGCGCACGCGGTTATCCGCAGTGAGCTTCGCACCCACTGTTTCACCCCGCCCAGGCAGCAGCTGCACCACGCCCGCCGGTACGCCCGCTTCCAGCAGGATGTTAATCCCCTGAGCGGCAATCAGCGGGGTTTGCTCCGCCGGTTTGGCCAGCACGCTGTTGCCTGCGGCAAGCGCGGCGGCAATCTGGCCGGTGAAGATCGCCAGCGGGAAGTTCCACGGGCTGATACAGACCACAGGACCAAGCGGGCGGTGCGTTTCGTTATCGAAATCATCGCGTACCTGGCCTGCGTAGTAGTGCAGGAAGTCGACGGCTTCACGGACTTCGGCGATGGCGTTGCTGAAGGTTTTCCCCGCTTCGCGCACCAGGATACCAATGAGCGACTGCATCTGATCTTCCATCAGCACCGCGGCGCGTTCCAGAATGGCGGCACGTTCTTGCGGCGGGGTGGCGAACCAGATTGGCGCGTTGTTTACCGCGCTTTCCAGCGCCTGCTCCACTTCCGCTTCCGTGGCTTCACGCACGTAGCCGACAATATCTTTTGGCTCTGCCGGGTTGATCACCGGCTGCATCTCGCCGTCTGCGACCGGCTGTTCCAGCATCGGTTTGGCCTGCCATTTCTGCAGCGCGCTGTTGAGCAGGGCAGAAGAGAGGGACGCCAGACGGTGTTCGTTGGCGAGATCCAGACCCGCCGAGTTGATGCGGCCTTTGCCGTACAGCTCGCGCGGCAGGGCAATCTTCGGATGCGGCAGACCAATCTGGCCTTCCTGAGCCGCCATTTTCTCAACCGCCTGCACCGGATCGGCAACCAGTTCGTCCAGCGGCAGGGTGGTATCGGCAATGCGGTTAACGAAGGAGGTGTTCGCCCCGTTCTCCAGCAGACGACGCACCAGGTACGCCAGCAGGGTTTCATGGGTACCCACCGGAGCATAAATACGGCACGGACGGTTCAGCTTGCCCTCTGCCACTTTACCGGTGACCTGCTCGTACAGCGGTTCACCCATGCCGTGCAGGCACTGGAATTCGTACTGACCCGGATAGTAGTTCTGCCCGGCCAGGGTGTAGATCGCCGCCAGGGTATGAGCGTTGTGGGTAGCGAACTGCGGGTAGATCAGGTTTGGTACGCCGAGCAGTTTTTTCGCACAGGCGAGGTAAGAGACGTCGGTGTAAACCTTGCGGGTGTAAACCGGGTAGCCTTCCAGACCTTCCATCTGGGCGCGTTTGATCTCGCTGTCCCAGTAAGCGCCTTTTACCAGTCGGATCATCAGGCGACGACGGCTGCGGCTGGCCAGATCAATCAGGTAATCAATAACGAACGGGCAGCGTTTCTGGTAGGCCTGAATAACAAAGCCAATTCCGTTCCAGCCTGCCAGTTCCGGCTCAAAGCACAGTTTTTCCAGCAGATCGAGCGAGATCTCCAGACGGTCTGCCTCTTCGGCGTCGATGTTGATGCCAATGTCATACTGGCGCGCCAGCAGGGTCAGGGATTTCAGGCGCGGGTAGAGCTCTTCCATCACCCGGTCGTACTGCGCGCGGCTGTAGCGCGGGTGCAGGGCGGAGAGCTTGATTGAGATGCCCGGACCTTCATAAATACCGCGACCGTTGGACGCTTTACCGATGGCGTGGATCGCCTGCTGGTAAGAGACCATGTAGGCCTGCGCGTCGGCAGCGGTCAGGGCCGCTTCACCCAGCATGTCGTAAGAGTAGCGGAACCCTTTATCTTCCAGCTTGCGGGCGTTGGCCAGCGCTTCGGCGATGGTTTCACCGGTAACAAACTGCTCGCCCATCAGGCGCATCGCCATATCCACGCCTTTGCGGATCAGAGGCTCGCCGCTCTTGCCGATAATACGGTTCAGGGAGCGGGAGAGGTTCGCTTCGTTGTGGGTCGAGACCAGCTTGCCGGTAAACAGCAGACCCCAGGTGGCGGCGTTAACGAACAGCGACGGGCTGCGGCCAATGTGTGACTGCCAGTTGCCGTTGCTGATTTTGTCGCGGATCAGCGCATCGCGGGTGGCTTTGTCAGGGATACGCAGCAGTGCTTCTGCCAGACACATCAGCGCCACGCCTTCCTGGGAGGAGAGGGAAAACTCCTGCAGCAGGCTCTGCACCATACCGGCACGGCCGCTGGCGGTTTTCTGGTTACGCAGTTTGTCGGCCAGCTGATACGCCAGGCTGTGCGCCTGCGCGGCGACGGCTTCAGGCAGGCGAGCCTGCTCCAGCAGCATTGGCACGGCGTCCGTTTCAGCACGGCGGTACGCACCGGTAATGGCGGCGCGGCTGACGGACTGCGGCAGGATCTGCTCCGCGAACTCCAGGAACGGCTGATGATTCTCGTCGCCAGCAACCGGCGCGTCTTCGCTCTCATTGGCGGCACCTGCCAGCAGGGCGGGCAGCTCGGGCAGACCTTCGTCGCTCTCAAACCGTTCGAGATAGTTAAAAATTGCCTGCTTGATTAGCCAGTGCGGCGTGCGGTCAATGCGGGTTGCTGCGGTCTTAATCCGTTCGCGGGTTGCGTCATCCAGCTTAACCCCCATGGTGGTCATGCCCATGCCAAAACTCCTGTTGTTCTTTGATCGTGTTCGGTGGTTAGCCTGAAATATCCACCATGTTGCAACTTTGTGCAACTGTGTTAAATGTGACCCGGCTAGCAAGCTGAAAAATGAATGGATTGTTAACGGATGGTTAGCTGGAAAAAAGCGCTGGCTTCTGCATACGAAGCCTGTTTTTATGCGGTACTTAACACTTTTAAAAGGTGCAACCCGTATAAATGTGAGCGAGTGCAACCTATAGGAAAGACATATAAAACCGGGGATGAATTTGATGTAAATGCAGTGTTAAATCGTTTGTGTGCGAGCACTGCTTACGGCAGGATACGCGCGGCCAACAGAAACACAGATACCCATCACCCCGTTCCGGTGATGACATAACAAGGCAACCCGGACGGTTGTCGCTCGACTTTTGGAGAATTTGAATGGCAATGAGCACACCGATGCTGGTGACATTTCTCGTTTATATTTTTGGCATGATCCTGATAGGGTTTTTGGCATGGCGTTCTACAAAGAACTTTGACGACTACATTCTGGGTGGCCGCAGTTTAGGCCCAATGGTGACTGCGCTTTCTGCGGGGGCATCGGACATGAGTGGCTGGCTGCTGATGGGGCTGCCGGGTGCGATTTTCATCTCCGGCATCTCTGAAAGCTGGATCGCCATTGGCCTGACTCTCGGGGCGTGGATTAACTGGAAGCTGGTAGCAGGCCGTCTGCGCGTGCATACCGAAGTGAACAACAACGCCCTGACGCTGCCGGATTATTTCACCGGCCGTTTCGAAGATAACAGCCGCATTCTGCGCATTATCTCGGCGGTAGTGATCCTGCTGTTCTTCACTATCTATTGTGCCTCCGGCATTGTGGCCGGTGCGCGTCTGTTCGAAAGCACCTTCGGCATGAGCTACGAAACCGCCCTGTGGGCCGGTGCGGCGGCTACCATCCTCTACACCTTCGTGGGTGGGTTCCTGGCGGTAAGCTGGACCGACACCGTGCAGGCGAGCCTGATGATTTTCGCCCTGATCCTGACCCCGGTGATTGTGATCTTCACCGTTGGTGGTTTTGGCGAGTCGCTGGAAGTGATCAAGCAGAAGAGCATTGAAAACGTCGATATGCTCAAAGGGCTGAACTTTGTCGCCATTGTCTCCCTGATGGGCTGGGGTCTGGGCTATTTCGGTCAGCCGCATATCCTGGCGCGCTTTATGGCGGCCGACTCTCACCACACCATCGTTCATGCGCGTCGCATCAGTATGACGTGGATGATCCTCTGCCTGGCAGGGGCGTGCGCGGTGGGCTTCTTTGGCATTGCATACTTCAACAACAACCCGGCGCAGGCGGGAGCGGTAAACCAGAACGCCGAGCGTGTGTTTATCGAGCTGGCGCAGGTGCTGTTTAACCCATGGATTGCCGGTATTCTGCTCTCCGCTATTCTGGCGGCGGTGATGTCCACCCTGAGCTGCCAGCTGCTGGTCTGCTCCAGTGCGATCACCGAAGACCTCTACAAGGCATTCCTGCGTAAAGGCGCAAGCCAGAAAGAGCTGGTGTGGGTAGGGCGCTTCATGGTGCTGGTGGTGGCGCTGGTGGCCATTGCGCTGGCGTCGAACCCGGAAAACCGCGTGCTGGGTCTGGTGAGCTACGCGTGGGCGGGCTTTGGTGCGGCGTTTGGTCCGGTGGTGCTGTTCTCCGTGATGTGGTCGCGTATGACCCGTAACGGCGCGCTGGCGGGGATGATTATCGGTGCGGTCACGGTTATCGTCTGGAAACAGTTCGCGTGGCTGGGCCTGTACGAAATTATCCCGGGTTTCATCTTCTGCAGTCTCGGTATTGTGGTCTTTAGCCTGCTGGGTAAAGCGCCGTCTGCCTCCATGCAGAAACGCTTTGCGGAAGCGGATGCCCATTACCACACTGCGCCGCCGACGAAGCTACAGGCTGAGTAATTTTTCTTCCTGCACACTGTAAGCCGGGTGAGCGTCAGCGCCACCCGGCTTTTTTCTTGCCAAAATCCGTAATTTACGGTGATATCGCTGCACTTATAACAATGAGGATAGCGAAGCATGACAATCAAAACAGGGTTACTGGCAGTGGCATTCCTGATGCTGGCTGGCTGTACGGCACCGTCGCAGCATACGGCGACTGACACCTGCAAAGTGGATAACCAGATGCAGCAGACCACGCTTTATTTCGGCTTAAATCGTCCGGCCGGGGCGCAGATCACCCCCGACGAGTGGCAGCAGTTTGTTGACCGGGACGTGACGCCGCGTTTTCGTGATGGCTTAACGGTGTTTGATGCGCGCGGACAGTGGCTGGGCAACGACGGTAAAGTAGCGCGTGAGCCGAGCAAGGCGTTGATGCTGATCCACGGAAAAGATGTGCAGAGCGAGAAGAACATTGAGGCGTTACGCGGTATCTATAAGTCCCGCTTTGCGCAGGAGTCGGTGATGCGGGTCGATCAGCCGGTGTGTGTGCAGTTTTAATGAAAACGGCGGGATAACCCGCCGTTGTTGTATCGTAGGCCGGGATCGCTGCGCGCCACCCGGCATCACATCACAGCACCAGGCCCGCAAAGCTCGCCGACAGCAAACTCACCAGCGTCGCGCCATACACCAGACGCAGACCAAACCGCGACACCACGTTGCCCTGCTGCTCGTTCAGGCCCTTGATTGCACCTGCGACAATACCGATAGAGGCGAAGTTGGCGAACGACACCAGGAACACGGATAAAATCCCCAGTCCGCGCGGTGACATCTGATGCGCAATTTTTTGCAGTTCAATCATCGCCACAAATTCATTCGCTACCAGCTTAGTTGCCATAATACTGCCGGCATTTAAGGCATCGCTCAGCGGAATACCCACCAGCCACGCCAGCGGATAAAACACATAGCCCAGGATCTGCTGGAAGCTCATGCCAAATACGCTGGAGAAGAGGGCGTTAATGGCGCTAATAAGCGCAATAAAGCCAATCAGCATCGCCAGAATAATCATCGCCACTTTAAAACCGGCCAGAATATACTCGCCCAGCATTTCGAAGAAGCTCTGGGATTCATGCAGTTTTTCGAGCTTAATATCCGGCTCCGCTTCCGGGCGAACCGGGTTGATGACGGAGAGAATAATAAAGGTGCTGAACATGTTCAGAATGAGCGCCGCCACCACAAATTTAGCGTCGAGCATGGTCATATAGGCACCGACAATCGACAGGGAGACGGTCGACATGGCCGTGGCCGCCATGGTGAACAGGCGACGTGACGAGAGATCGCCCAGTACGCCCTTGTAGGCAATAAAGTTTTCAGACTGTCCGAGGATCAGAGAACTCACCGCGTTAAAGGATTCCAGCTTGCCCATGCCGTTCAGTTTTGACAGCAGCGTGCCAATCAGCCGAATAAAAATCGGCAGAATGCGCCAGTGCTGAAGAATACCAATGAGTGCGGAGATAAAAATAATTGGGCAAAGCACGCCGAGGAAAATGAACGCCAGCCCTTTTTCACCCATTCCGCCAAAGACGAAATTGGTCCCTTCGCCGGCAAATTTCAGCAGTGATTCAAAGAAACCGGAGACGTATTTAATCAGGAATAACCCGCTTTCGGCGTGCAGGAAAAAGAACGCCAGCGCAATTTCAATAACGATCAGCTGTAAAACAAAGCGAATGCGAATTTTTCGGCGGTCAAAACTTACCAGCCAGGCAAGCGCAAGAATAATCACCAGCGCCAGCAGGAAATGGACAATCTTAAACATGGTTTATTTTCGGTTAGTTTGCGAGGCGGATATTTAGCCACAGCGCTGATTAACCGTAAATGGGCATTTTCGTTATACCTTATAAACCGGAACGTCACGAGCGCAACTATTACCCCGCGATGCGTTTACAACTCGTCATCAAAAACCACACATTTCGCTTGTTTTTCTTATCGCCGTAATGATAATCACTATCACAAGAATTTACCTTTCTTTGCATCAGTTGACCGCGATAAACATTTAAGGTGTCTGCATGTTTGTTCCTTTTCTCATTATGTTACGCGAAGGCCTGGAAGCGGCCCTCATTGTTAGCCTCATCGCCAGTTATCTGAAGCGAACCCAGCGCGGACGCTGGATTGGGGTGATGTGGATAGGGGTTTTCCTCGCCGCTGCGCTCTGTCTGGGCCTGGGCATTCTGATCAATGAAACCACCGGTGAATTCCCGCAGAAAGAGCAGGAGCTGTTCGAAGGTATCGTTGCCGTGATAGCGGTGGTGATCCTCACCTGGATGGTGTTCTGGATGCGTAAAGTCTCGCGTAACGTGAAGATGCAACTGGAGCAGGCGGTAGATAATGCCCTGCAGAAGGGAAATCATCACGGCTGGGCGCTGATCATGATGGTCTTTTTCGCCGTGGCGCGTGAAGGTCTGGAATCCGTTTTCTTCCTGCTGGCTGCCTTTCAGCAGGATGTGGGGATCTGGCCACCGCTGGGGGCGATGCTGGGGCTGGCAACGGCCGTGGTGCTGGGTTTCCTGCTCTACTGGGGTGGCATTCGCCTGAACCTGGGGGCCTTCTTTAAATGGACCAGCCTGTTCATTTTGCTGGTGGCCGCAGGGCTGGCGGCAGGGGCGATCCGCGCTTTCCATGAGGCGGGTCTGTGGAACCACTTCCAGGATGTGGCGTTCGATCTCAGCAATGTTATTTCTACCCATTCACTGACCGGCACGCTGCTCGAAGGGATCTTCGGCTACCAGGAAACGCCAAGCGTCAGTGAAGTGGCGATGTACTTTATCTATCTTATTCCGGCGCTGGCGCTGTTCTTTATGCCATCGCGCCCCAGCGCTCAGCCGTCGCGTACTGCGCCCTGATGTGCTTACTGTAGTTACAACATACTTTTAAAAGGGAAGGGTCATGGCAATTCAATTTCGTCGTAGTGCGTTACAGGTTGGTGTGGCAGCGCTTGTTGCTTCTGCCTTCGCCGCTCAGGCTGCTGATATTCCACAGGTCAAGGTGACGGTGAATGATAAGCAGTGTGAGCCGATGACCATTACGGTCAACAGCGGTAAGACACAATTTATTATTCAGAACCACAGCCAGAAAGCGCTGGAGTGGGAAATTCTCAAAGGCGTGATGGTCGTGGAAGAGCGCGAAAATATCGCGCCGGGCTTTAGCCAGAAAATGACGGCTAACCTGCAGCCGGGTGAATATGACATGACCTGCGGTCTGCTGACCAACCCGAAAGGTAAGCTCATCGTTAAGGGGAATGCCACAGCGGATGCCGCGAAAGGCACGGCCCTGCTGAGCCTGGGCGATGCCATCACCGCTTATAAAGCGTATGTCATCAAAGAGACGGCAGACCTGGCAGCGGGAACCAAAGCCTTTACGGATGCGGTGAAAGCGGGCGATATCGAAAAAGCGAAATCCCTGTATGCGCCCACCCGTCAGCACTACGAGCGCATTGAGCCGATTGCGGAGCTGTTCTCCGATCTTGATGGCAGCATTGATGCCCGTGAAGACGATTACGAGCAGAAAGCGGCCGATCCAAAATTCACCGGCTTCCACCGTCTGGAGAAAGCCCTGTTTGGCGATAACTCCACCAAAGGGATGGAGAAGTATGCCGATCAGCTCAACAGCGACGTGCTGGAGCTGCAAAAGCGCATCAGCGAGCTGGCCTTCCCGCCATCTAAAGTGGTGGGCGGTGCGGCCGGACTGATTGAAGAAGTGGCCGCCAGCAAAATCAGCGGTGAAGAAGATCGCTACAGCCACACTGATCTGTGGGATTTCCAGGCGAACGTCGATGGCGCACAGAAAATTGTTAACTTGCTGCGCCCACAGCTGCAGAAAGAGAACAGCGAGCTGCTGGCGAAAGTGGATGTAGATTCAACCTGTCAACGCAACACCCTTTTCAATTATCTCTTTCGGTGTTTT
>NZ_JACASJ010000020.1:0-57615 GCF_013391025.1 Enterobacter sp. SECR19-1250
TAATCAGCGAGTCAGCTTGGGAAGAAATGACCTGCTTATTCGCACCTTCCTTAGCCGCCCGCGACAGAACCAACTGGTGAGTTTTTTGTTTTTTGAAGAGTACCCCCCCCGTATTCTTCAGAAAATGAAAAGCAGCTGTCTGAAGTTTATTTATTAACGGATTAATAAATGAATTTAGATTTATTTAACTTTATCGAAATTAACAGGAATAACCGAGATGAATAAAAGGACATTACTGAGCGTGCTTATTGCCGGTGCCTGCGTAGCGCCGGTGATTGCTCAGGCCACCATGCTGAAGGCGGAAAGCAGTGTGCCTTACACCATGAAAGCCAGCGATCTGGCTAAAAAGGAAAAAGAGCTCACCGATTTCCCACTGATGAAATCCGTGAAGGATACCATCCGTACGCTGGACAACGCTCAGGTCGAGCAGATTGAGCCAGGCCGTGCAGCCAACCCGGTAAACGTGAAACGCGTTGAAGGGATCCTTAAAGAGAGCGACTGGGAATACCTGTTCCCGCTGCGCGCGAAGGATTACAGCTACAGTAACTTCCTGAAAGCCGTGGGTAAATTCCCGGCGCTGTGTGATACCTACAACGATGGCCGCGACAGCGAAGCTATCTGCCGTAAAGAGCTGGCAACCATGTTTGCTCACTTCGCACAGGAAACCGGCGGCCACGAAAGCTGGCGTCCGGAGCCGGAATGGCGTCAGGCACTGGTCTATGTGCGCGAGATGGGCTGGAGCGAAGGCCAGAAGGGCGGCTATAACGGGGAGTGTAACCCGGACGTCTGGCAGGGTCAGACCTGGCCGTGCGGTAAAGACAAAGATGGCGACTTCCTGAGCTACTTTGGCCGCGGCGCTAAGCAGTTGTCCTACAACTACAACTACGGTCCCTTCTCTGAAGCAATGTACGGCGATGTCCGCACGCTGCTCGACAAACCTGAGCTGGTGGCCGATACCTGGCTGAACCTGGCGAGCGCCATCTTCTTCTTCGCCTATCCACAGCCGCCAAAACCAAGCATGCTTCAGGTTATCGACGGCACCTGGCAGCCGAACGACCACGATAAAGCCAATGGTCTTGTCCCTGGCTTCGGCGTGACCACCCAGATCATCAACGGCGGCGTAGAGTGCGGTGGCCCGACTGAAATTGCTCAGTCTCAGAACCGTATCAAATACTACAAAGAGTTCGCTAACTACCTGAAAGTCCCTGTACCGGCTGACGAAGTGCTTGGCTGTGCCAACATGAAGCAGTTCGATGAAGGTGGCGCAGGCGCCCTGAAGATCTACTGGGAACAGGACTGGGGATGGAGCGCGGATACCCCAGATGGCAAGACCTACGCTTGCCAGCTGGTGGGTTACCAGACGCCATTCAGCGCGTTCAAAGACGGCGACTACACCAAGTGTGTACAGAAGTTCTTTAACGTGAACATCGTTAACGACGACGGTTCCGCGGTCGTGCCGGATGAAACACCGGCTCCTGCTCCAGCCCCGTCTGAAGATGAGACGCCAGCGCCGACACCAACACCGGATGAAACCCCGGCACCTGTGCCAGACGACATCCCGGCGGTGGTAAACCATGCGCCTGTAGCGCAGATTGCCGGTCCGATCGGTGCGGTTGAAGCCGGTGCGCAGGTCTCCCTGAGCGCAGAAGGCTCTACCGACGAAGATGGCAACAAGCTGACCTACACCTGGCGTTCCCAGGACGGCCAGACCGTTACCGGCGACGATAAAGCGGTGGTGACCTTCAACGCGCCTGAAGCCGCGACGGCGCAGCAGTATGAAATCAGCCTGACCGTCAGCGACGGCGAGCTGAGCAGCACCACCACATATCTGCTGAACGTAAAAGCCAAAGCAGCCACCCCGTCTCAGGACGAAGGCACTTCCGGCTCTTACCCGGCGTGGAGCGCGAACAGCAAGTACAGCGCAGGCGATATCGTGAACAACCACGGTAAACTGTTCCAGTGCAAACCGTTCCCGTACAGCGGCTGGTGTAACAACGCACCAATGTACTATGAACCAGGCGCAGGTCTGGCATGGTCTGAGGCCTGGACGGCTCTGTAAAAGCAAAACGGCAACCTTCGGGTTGCCGTTTTAGTCTTTACTCCCTCTCCCTGTGGGAGAGGGCCGGGGTGAGGGCATCAGGCCGCACCCAATTAACTACCGATGCAACTTCCCATGGTCCCGCAGCCACGCCGCGGTGCGCACAATCCCTTCATCCAGCGTCACAATCGGCTTATACCCCAGCTCATTCTCCGCGCGCGAAATATCCAGCGTGAAATCAAAATTCAGCTTCGACACGCCGTAATGCGTCAGCGCAGGCTCTTTGGCGGTTTTGCTGCCAAAACGCTCCATGCTGCGGGCAATCATATCCAGCATGGGATAAGGCACCGAGCGAATGCGGCAGTCGATGTGCAGCTCGTCGATCAGGCGCTGCACAATGGTGCGAAGGCGGCAGGGTTCGCCGTTGGTGATGTTATACGCGCGACCGGACGCCAGTTTATCGCTGTCCGGCTGGCTCGCCAGCCACATGGCGTACACGGCATTTTCGTAATAAGTCATGTCCACCAGCGCATCACCGCCGCGCGGCAGCAGCACGCTGCCGTAGTGGTGCATCATCTGCGCCAGGCGCGGAATAAACACTTTATCGTGCGGTCCGAAAAGACTTTGCGGACGCAGGATCGTAAAGCGCGTATGCGGGTTCGACTGCGCCAGCAGGTCGATCACCTCTTCGCTGGCCGCCTTGCTGCGGGCAAACTCACAGGCAAAACGGGCCGGACGGAACGTTTCCTGGATATCCCGGTGGTGGTGGTAGTCGAAGTAGAGCGACGGAGAGGAGATATGAATAAAGTTACGCACGCCCCAGGCAACGGCCCACTCGCCCAGACGGCGCGTGGCGCGCACGTTGGCGAGATCGAAGGCTTCCTGGGTTCCCCACGGAGAGGTAAAACTGGAGCAGTGCCACAGGGTGTCGATTCCGGCGAGCATCACTTTCGCCTGAGAGGAGACCAGCTCCGTCAGGTCGGCATGGACAAACTCTGCGCCTATTTTTTGCAGCAGCTTACCCATCGCCTCGTTGCGACCGGTAGCCCTGACGCTAATGCCTTTGTTGCGCAGAAATTCGACCGCATTTCGGCCTAAGCCGCTGGTCGCCCCGGTAACCAGTACCTTCATAACAATCCACTGTGTTGAAAAGAATTTCGTGCGCATTCTTTCGTGAATTACGGCGGGTTGCAATGGGAAAGGTGAAAGAAAGCGAGTTTTATTTAGTTCTTTTCCGTTTTTTGTTCTGCCAGTTGCGCAATCCGTTTTGCCATCCCGCGGAAGATAAACAGATGTGCGGGGATCATCAGTAACCAGTAGAACAGACCGGGCATCCCATGTGGGTGCCACCAGGCGCGGACGTCCAGTTCACGGCAATCGCCTTTGTCTTTCAGCGTGAAGCAGAGCCGTCCCAGCCCTGGCGCTTTCATGCCGAACAGCAGCGCCAGCTGTTTTTCCGGTTCGACGATGATGACTTTCCAGCTGTCGACCGTATCACCCACTTTGAGGTACGGCTGCGCAGGGCGGCCTTTCGCCAGCCGGTGGCCCACCAGCAGATCCATCGCTCCGCGTGTCTGCCAGAGAATATTGCCGAAGAAATAACGCTCTTTGCCGCCGATCTGGTTCACCACCTCCCACAGCGATGCCAGGCTGGCCGAGGTTTTCACCGTGCAGCCCGCCTGTTTCGGGTAATAACCGTACTCCGGCCGCCAGCGGGCAAACGCCTGCGCGTCGTAGCCCCAGTCGCTGGAGTTCACCAGCTTCTCTTCTTCTTTCAGGGTATGGCGTACCGCGTCGTCAAAACGGATCAGCGTTTGCGGAATTAATGCGCGCAGTTCGCCATCGTCCGCCAGCAGATCGTGCTTCAGCCCCTGGATCAGCGCTTTCGCTGTCGTCGGCGGCACCGAGGTAATAACGTTTAAAAACCACACGGAGATCCAGCGGGTCGGGAAGGGAACGGGGATGAGCCAGCGTCGGCGGCCGCTGACGCGCATAAAATGCTCGAACTGTTCCTGATAGCTCAACACCTCCGGCCCCGCGGCCTCAAGCACGCGGTGCCGTTCGGCGGGATGGTCCAGCAGCGCCACCAGGTAATGCAGCAGGTTTTCCAGAGCAATCGGCGTGGTGCGCGACCGCACCCAGCGCGGTGGGGTGAGCACCGGCAGGTTGTAGACCATATCGCGCATCACTTCGAAGGCGGCAGAGCCCGCGCCGACGATGATCCCCGCCCGCAGTTCGGTGACGGGGATATCCGCGTTGCGCAAGGTGTCCGCGGTAAGCTGACGGGCGCGCAGGTGGTCGGACTGCTCATTTTCGGGCGCCTGGAGCGAGCTTAAAAAAATCACCTGCTTAACCGGCGTTTGCCGCAGGGCATCGCGGACGTTCAGGGCCACCTGACGTTCGTGGGCGATAAAATCGCCGCCTTCGCCCATGCTGTGCACCAGGTAGTACAGCGTGTCGACCCCTTCCAGCAGTGCGGGCAGCGACTCTGGCCAGTTAAGGTCGACGTTGTGGCAGGTGACGCCAGGCAGGTTTAGTTTTTGCAGGCGTTCCGTGTTGCGTGCCGCCGCCAGCACCTGATGTCCCTGCTGGCTTAACGCCGTGGTCAGATGCTGACCGATATACCCGCTGGCACCAAGCACCAGAATACGTTGCGGCACGTTCTGCTCCTTAACGCTGTAAAAACGCCTGCCAGTGTTTCACAACGTCCAACAGCTGCTCGCGGCTGACGTCGAGATGCATCACCAGACGCACAACAGGTGACGCGTTGATCAGTACGCCACGCACTTTCATGAACTCCCCAAGCGCAGCGGCGTGCTCATCACCCACGCGAACAAACAGCATGTTGGTGTCGTGTCGCATCACGTCGGCGCCAATTTCACGCAGTTGCCCGGCCATCCACGCGGCGTTGTCGTGATCGTCCTGCAGGCGTGCCACGTTGTTTTTAAGGGCATACAGACCCGCTGCGGCCAGAATACCGGCCTGGCGCATGCCGCCGCCGGTCATCTTGCGCCAGCGGTTGGCGCGTTTGATGTAGTCCGCATCGCCCACCAGCAGAGAACCCACGGGGGTGCCCAGCCCTTTTGAGAGGCAGATGGTGAACGAGTCACAATACTGCGTAATCTCGCTCAGCTCGCAGCCGTAGGCTACCACGGCGTTAAAGATTCGTGCGCCGTCCACGTGCAGGCCGAGCCTGCGCTCGCGGGTAAATTCCCACGCCGCTTTGAGGTACTCGCGCGGCAGGACTTTACCGTTGTGGGTGTTTTCAAGGCTGAGTAATTTGGTGCGGGCGAAGTGGATGTCGTCGGCTTTGATTTTTGCGGCGACTTTGTCGAGCGGGAGAGTGCCGTCCGGTGCGGCGTCGATCGGCTGCGGCTGAATGCTGCCGAGCACCGCCGCGCCGCCCGCTTCGTACAGGTAGTTATGCGCTCCCTGGCCGACGATGTACTCTTCACCGCGTTCGCAGTGGCTGAGCAGCGCCACCAGGTTGGCCTGCGTTCCGGTGGGCAGGAACAGGGCGGCCTCTTTACCGCTGAGTTCTGCGGCATAGCGCTGCAGTTCGTTAACCGTTGGATCGTCACCGTAGACGTCGTCCCCGACCGGGGCGGCCATCATCTCTTCGAGCATGGCGCGACTCGGACGGGTAACGGTATCACTGCGTAAATCAATCATTTCACATCCCTTTATTTTAAGAGGTCATGCGAAATGTTTTACCTGAGCCAGTTAGTTTTTGCCAGTTCGATCACTTCATCGCCGCGGCCGCTGATGATCGCCCGCAGCATGTAGAGGCTAAAGCCTTTGGCCTGCTCCAGCTTGATCTGCGGCGGGATGGCCAGCTCCTCTTTGGCGACCACCACATCCACCAGCACCGGGCCGTCGATGGAAAACGCCCGTTGCAGAGCTTCATCCACCTCGGAGGCTTTCTCCACGCGGATACCGGTTATGCCGCAGGCTTCGGCAATGCGGGCAAAGTTGGTGTCGTGCAGCTCGGTGCCGTCCGTCAGATAGCCCCCGGCCTTCATCTCCATCGCCACAAAGCCCAGCACGCTGTTATTGAAGACCACGATTTTCAGCGGCAACTTCATCTGCACCACCGACAGGAAATCGCCCATCAGCATGCTGAATCCGCCGTCACCGCACATCGCCACCACCTGACGCTCCGGGGCGGTGGCTTTGGCGCCCAGCGCCTGCGGCATGGCGTTGGCCATTGAGCCGTGGTTGAACGAGCCGAGCAGGCGGCGTTTGCCGTTCATCTTCAGGTAGCGTGCTGCCCAGACGGTTGGCGTGCCGACGTCGCAGGTAAAGATGGCATCGTCGTCCGCGAAGTGGCTGATCTGCTGCGCGAGATACTGCGGGTGGATCGCTTTGTCGCTCGGTTTGGCGAGTTCGTCCAGCCCCTTACGCGCATCGCGGTAATCGCTCAGGGCTTTGTCGAGGAATTTACGATCCGTTTTCTCTTCCAGCAGCGGCAGCAGGGCGGCAAGGGTAGATTTAATGTCGCCCACCAGCGCCATATCGACCTTGCTGTGTGCACCGATGCTGGCCGGGTTAATATCGATCTGAATGATTTTGGCATCCGTCGGGTAGAACGCGCGATAGGGGAACTGGGTACCGAGCAGGATCAGCGTGTCGGCATTCATCATGGTATGGAAGCCGGACGAAAAACCGATCAGCCCGGTCATGCCCACGTCGTAAGGGTTATCGTACTCAACGTGCTCTTTGCCGCGCAGGGCATGAACAATTGGGGCTTTTAGCTTACCTGCAAATTCAAGGAGTTCCTTATGCGCGCCAGCACAGCCGCTGCCGCACATCAGGGCGATATTGCTGGCGTAACGCAGCAGTTGCGCCAGTTTTTTCAGCTCCTCTTCAGCTGGGGTAACGACCGGCTGGGGGGCGTGATACCAGTGGGTGCTGGCCCCTTCGGGCGCAGCCTTGAGCGCCACATCCCCCGGGATCACGACCACAGAAACACCCCGGTTCAGCACCGCCTTGCGCATGGCTATCGCCAGAACCTGCGGGATCTGCTCCGGCGAGGACACCAGCTCGCAATAGTGGCTGCATTCACGGAACAGCTCCTGCGGATGCGTCTCCTGAAAATAGCCACTGCCGATTTCAGATGAGGGAATATGGGCGGCAATTGCCAGCACCGGCACGTGATTGCGGTGACAGTCGAACAGCCCGTTAATCAGGTGCAGGTTCCCTGGGCCACACGACCCGGCGCAGACGGCCAGCTCCCCGGTGAGCTGTGCTTCGGCCCCGGCGGCAAAGGCGGCGACCTCCTCATGACGGGTCGGCATCCATTCAATGGTTTTCATCTTGTTGAGGCTGTCGCTCAGCCCGTTCAGTGAATCGCCGGTTACGCCCCAGATACGTTTTACACCTGCCTGTTCAAGGGTCTTCGCTATGTATGCAGCCACGGTTTGTTTCATGGTTGTCCGTCTCCTTTTTGTGATATCGCTTTCAAGCTTAGAAGAAAGTCACTGTATTGCCTGCACAATACCCCTCATTTCAGGGTGGTTTTCACCGGCAATGATTCGGCATAATCTGGCGACAGATTGGGTGAAAACGGGAATCATTTCAGATGGTTAAATCATTGTTAATTGCTGTAAACGAAAAGCTAACGTGCGACGATCTCGGCAAACTCTTGTTACGACTTGCCGTCGGTGGGCTGATGTTGTTTCACGGATTACACAAGTTATTTGGCGGTGTGGGCTTCATCAGCGGCCTGCTGGTGGAAAAAGGGCTGCCGGGGTTTATTGCGTACGGCGTATTGATTGGCGAAGTGGTGGCACCGATCCTGATCATTGTCGGCCTCTTTACGCGCCCGGCGGCGCTGGTACTGGCGTTTACCATGATTGTGGCATGGCTGATGGTGGGCACGGGCAAAACCTTTGCACTCGATGCCGTCGGTGCGTGGGCCATTGAGAGCCTGGTGTACTTCTTTATCGGCTCGCTGGCGGTGGCGTTTTTAGGGGCAGGGCGGTACGCGGTAGGGAAAGGTCCTGCGTGGCGATAGGGTTGTTGTAGGTCGGGTAAACGTAGTGCCACCCGACAAAAAGCCCGGTGGCGCTGACGCTTACCGGGCCTACGATCGAACATTTAACGTTTATGCAAGGACCAGGTCCCCCTGCGGATGACATGAGCACGCCAGCACATAACCCTCGGCAATTTCTGCATCGGTCAGCGTCATGGTGCTGGTCACGCTGTACTCCCCGGAGACTACCTTCGTTTTACAGCAACCGCATACGCCCGCACGGCAGGCAGCTACCACCGGCACCTTATTGCTTTCCAGCGCTTCCAGTAGCGTGGTGCCCACGCGGCCAAAGAAGGTTTGTGCCGGTTGCAGTTTGGTGAACTGAATCCCGCTGGTTGCCGCCTCCGCCACCGGCGTGAAGAACTGCTCTTTGAAGAAGCGGGTTACGCCCAGGGCTTTCGCTTCCTGTTCCACAATCTCCATATACGGTGCCGGGCCGCAGGTCATCACGGTACGGTTCGCTATATCGGGCACGCTTTGCAGCAGCTCGCGGCTCAGACGTCCCTCGACAAAACCGTGCGTCGCGTTGTGCTCTGCCACCAGCGTCACCGGGTAGTTGCGCCACTCATCGGCAAAGATCACATCGTCCGGCGAGCGCACGCTGTAGATCACCTGCACGTCGGCCTGCGGGGGGTTTTTGGCCAGCCAGCGACGCATTGACATGATCGGCGTGACGCCACAGCCCGCGGCCAGCAGCAGGAATTTATCTTCGCTTTTGTCGTCACAGGTAAATTCCCCCTGAGCGTCAGACAGCCAGATGTAATCCCCGCGCTTGACGTCACGCGTGAGCCACTGCGAGCCTGCACCGTCATCGATGCGGCGGATAGTGAGCGTAATGTATTCGCTCACGCCCGGCGTCGAGGAGATCGTATAGGCGCGCAATGTGTCCGCGGAGTTGCGGACGCTGACCAGCGCATACTGACCGGCACGGTACGGGTAGTAGTCATGGCACAGCAGCGACAGCGTCCACACATCCGGCGTCTCCTGCTGGATGTGGTGAACCTGCATCCGCCACGGACATTGTGAGGTTGGCATGGTCATGAAATACTCCTTACGCGCTCAGCAGTTGCTGCATATCTTCTTCTACGGTGGTCACGGAACGTAGACCGAATTTCTCGTTCAGCACGGCCAGCAGGTCCGGCGTCAGGAAGCCTGGCGCGGTTGGGCCGGTGACGATATTGGTTACGCCCAGAGAGAGCAGGGTCAGCAGGATCACAATCGCTTTCTGCTCGAACCAGGAGAGCACCAGCGACAGCGGCAAATCGTTCACGCCGCAGCCCAGTTTCTCCGCCAGCGTGACCGCCAGAATGATGGCTGAATAGGCATCGTTACACTGACCAGCATCCACCAGACGCGGCAGCCCTTCAATGTTACCGAAGTCCAGCTTGTTGAAACGGTATTTACCGCAGGCCAGCGTCAGGATCAGGCAATCTTCCGGCACGCGGGTGGCGAAATCGGTGAAGTAGTTACGCTCACCGCGCGCGCCGTCACAGCCGCCAATCAGGAAGATGTGGCGCAGTTTTTCACGGCTGACGAGGTCAATCAGCGAATCTGCGGCGCCGAGCAGCGTTTCGCGGCCAAAGCCAACGGTGATGAGGTGCGGAATTTCGCTGTACGGGAAGCCTGCCATCTGCTGCGCCTGGGCGATCACCGGACCGAAATCGTCACCTTCAAGGTGGCTCACGCCCGGCCAGCCGACGATGCTGCGGGTCCAGATGCGGTCATCATACGCGCCTACGGTCGGGTCGATGATGCAGTTAGAGGTCATCACAATTGGGCCCGGGAAGCGGGCGAACTCAACCTGCTGATTCTGCCAGCCGCTGCCGTAGTTCCCGATCAGATGTTTGAATTTACGCAGTTCCGGGTAGCCGTGTGCGGGCAGCATTTCGCCGTGGGTATAGACGTTAACGCCGGTGCCTTCGGTCTGCTTCAGCAGGTTGTAGAGATCTTTCAGGTCGTGGCCGGAGATGAGAATACATTTGCCTTCGGTCGCTTTTACATTGACCTGCGTTGGCGTTGGATGACCGTAGGTGCTGGTTTCACCGGCATCCAGAATGCTCATCACTTTGAAGTTCATCTGGCCGATTTCCATAGAGCACTCAAGCAGCGCATTCATATCGGCAGGCCAGGTGCCCAGCCACGCCATGATTTTGTGGTACTGCGCGTAGATGTCGTTATCGTACTGGCCAAGCACGTGCGCGTGCTCCATATAGGCTGCGGCACCTTTCAGGCCGTACAGGCACAGCAGGCGCAGGCCGAGAATGTTCTCGCCAATCGCCGCTTTGTCTTTGTTCGGGGTAAATTCTGCGGCCTGACGCTGTAATTCGCCCAGGTCGTCACTCACCAGCTGCAGTTCTGACATCGGGTTGTCCACGCGGGCGCTGGCATCGGCATTCAGGCACTGCGCTTTCAGCGCTTCGCGCAGGGCAATCGCTTCACGGGCGTACCCGACAATGCGCGGCGAATCAAAGTTAACGTTAGTCAGCGTGGAGAAAAAGGCGCGCGGCGCAAAGCTGTCTACGTAGTGGTCGACAATACCGTACTCGCGGGCTTTGAATGCCCAGGCGGAAAGTCCCTGCAGGGCAGCAATCAGCAGATCCTGCAGGTCTGATGTTTCTGCGGTTTTACCGCACATACCCTGCGCGTAAGAACAGCCATTGCCTGCCGGGGTACGGATAGTTTGTTCACATTGCACACAAAACATAATCACACCTGTTAAAGTTATATTTGATATACATGTTTAAGGTTATGCCTATGTCCGGACGGTGAAAAGGGCTTTTTCTGACAAAATAGAGGGAGATTGATTTAGCGCAATTTTGGCGGCAGGAACCCTACCGCCAGAGAGGTATCAGGCGGAGAAAAAGGCCATCAGAACAGGCACCAGCAGGCTCAGAATAAAGCCGTGCACGATGGCGGCGGGCACCATTTCCAGCCCGCCAGAGCGTTGTAATACCGGCAGGGTAAAGTCCATCGACGTCGCCCCGCTCAGACCCAGCGCGGTAGAGCGGCTGCGGCGAACCAGACCCGGGATCAGCATGATGGCGATTAACTCCCGCGCCAGGTCGTTAAAGAAGGCGGCGCTGCCAATAACAGGGCCAAACGACTCGGTTAGCAGAATACCGGAGAGGGAATACCAGCCAAATCCGGAGGCCATGGCCAGGCCGGTTTTGAGCGGCAGGTCGAGAATCAAGGCGTTAATGACGCCTGCTACCATTGAACTGGCGACCACAATAACGGCAACAATCATTCCCCGACGATTCAGGACAATCTGTTTCAGGGTCATGCCATTATTGCGTAGCTGGATACCAATAAGGAACAGCAGGAAGATCAGGGTATATTCGCTGGCTTCGGTGGCGTGCTGCAAAAAAGGCCATCCGGTGAGTCCAAGGACAAAACCGAGCACCACGACGCCGCACAGTTTTAATGATTCCAGCGCCATCGCAATTCGGGAAGGCAGTTTTTCCTGATGGTGATGGTTTTTCCACGGAATAGTGCGTTCAAGCCAGAATAAGGCGGCGATATTGCAGAGCAAAATAACCACAACTGTGACCGCAGAATAATGCAGGATGGAAAGCAGATTGGTCGCCAGGTTATCCAGAAAGGCCAGGCTAATCCCCATAAAGAACAGAATGACGTAAACAATCCAGCTGAGAAAACGGTTGATAAGCCGTAATGCCGATGCCTGATGCAGCGGGATAAGATAGCCCACAATCAGGGGCAGCAGAATAATGAGGAGTCCTGAGAACATGAACAACCGGTCCTTGTGAGTAGCTGTTGAGCGCCAGAGACACTACCCAATAAAGGCTGTTCAGTAAAGCGGCAAAAGAAAGCCGGGTGGCGGCTGCGCCTTACCCGGCCTGTTGCCCTCACACTGGCCCTCTCCCACAGGGAGAGGGAGGGAAAGATTAATCGCGTTTTTCCAGCAGGGTGCGATACAGCACGCCGCCCAGAATACCGCCGACGATCGGCATTACCCAGAACAGCCACAGCTGCTCAAGTGCCCAACCGCCCTGGAAGATGGCGACGGCGGTGCTGCGCGCCGGGTTCACCGAGGTGTTGGTCACCGGAATGGAAATCAGGTGAATAAGCGTCAGTGCCAGACCAATGGCGATAGGCGCGAAGCCCGCAGGGGCGTATTTGTCGGTCGCGCCGTGGATCACCAGCAGGAAGCCGGCGGTCAGCACAATTTCAATCACAATGGCAGAGAGCATAGAGTAGCCGCCAGGCGAGTGCTCACCGAAGCCGTTGGAAGCAAAACCGCTGGCTGCGGCGTCAAAGCCGGCTTTACCGCTGGCAATCACGTACAGCACCGCGGCAGCAATAATACCGCCCACAACCTGAGCGACAATATAACCAATGACCTCTTTAGCCGGGAAGCGACCACCAGCCCATAAACCTAATGTCACGGCCGGGTTAAAATGACCACCGGAAATATGTCCCACGGCGAAGGCCATGGTTAATACCGTTAAACCAAATGCCAGCGCGACGCCGACAAAACCAATGCCGAGTTCCGGAAATGCTGCTGCCAGAACGGCACTACCGCAGCCACCAAACACCAGCCAGAATGTACCAAAGCATTCTGCTGCTAATTTTCTGAACATAACCACCTCAATTAACTACCGCACGCTTTCCCGCGCGCGGGATATATCGCCATAAAGGGATGACGACTCAAAGAGCCATTATTTTAGAAACCAACAACACCCCTTCGCCACTTAAATAAATTCGGATAATTTGATTTAAGGCAATGTGATGTCAATCCTTGTTCAAACTGGAGGTGAATAGATCATAGTCCAATTTGCGGGCGATAGTTTGTGGTGCTATTGAGACTATTTCAAATGAAACCTTGCACGTAAATTCTGAATTTTTCGTGCTGAGACAAAATAATCAGGAGGCCTGACAGTGTTCTGCGCGGCATCCTCCCGCTATACTGCTGATAACTTAAAGGAAAAAGTGATCATTTCTCGGGGGATGTATGCTTCTCGAACGTGTGGAAATTGTCGGGTTTCGCGGTATAAACCGTCTGTCACTCCAGCTGGAGCAGAATAACGTCCTCATCGGCGAGAACGCCTGGGGTAAGTCCAGCCTGCTGGACGCGCTGACGCTGCTGCTTTCGCCCGAGGGCGATTTGTATCACTTCGTTCATGATGATTTCTGGTTTCCGCCCGGCGATGTCAACGGCCGCGAGAAGCATCTCCATATCATTCTGACGTTCCGCGAATCCGAGCCGGGGCGTCACCGGGTGCGTCGCTTCCGCCCGATGTCACCGTGCTGGGTTCAGAGCGACGATGGCTTCCACCGTATTTTTTATCGTCTGGAAGGCGAGATGTCAGAGAATGAAGGAGTGCTGACCCTGCGTGAATTTCTCGACCAGAAAGGCAACCCCATCCCGCTGGACAATATCGACGAGCTGGCCCGGCATCTGATTCGTTTGATGCCGGTGCTACGCTTGCGCGATGCGCGTTTTATGCGGCGTATCCGTAACGGTACCGTGCCGCATATGCCGGAAGTAGAAGTCACCGCCCGCGAGCTTGATTTCCTGGCACGCGAGCTGGTTTCGCGTCCGCAAAATCTCACCGATGGGCAAATCCGCCAGGGGCTCTCTGCCATGGTGCAACTGCTGGAGCACTATTTTTCCGAGCAGGGAACCTCGCAGTCGCGCCATCGTCTGATGCGCCGTCGATCCCATGATGAGCAACGAAGCTGGCGCTATCTCGATATCATTAACCGGATGATCGACCGGCCCGGCGGACGCACTCATCGGGTGATTTTGCTGGGGCTGTTTTCCACCCTTCTGCAGGCCAAGGGAACCGTCCGTCTGGATCGCGATGCGCGTCCGCTGCTGCTGGTGGAAGATCCGGAAACACGTCTGCACCCCATCATGCTCTCCGTTGCCTGGCACCTGCTGAATCTGCTGCCGCTTCAGCGCATTACCACCACCAATTCCGGCGAGTTGTTGTCGCTGACGCCGGTCGAGTATGTTTGCCGCCTGGTGCGTGAATCATCGCGCGTTTCTGCTTACCGGCTGGGGCCGGGAGGGATGAATGCCGAGGATGGTCGCCGTATTGCGTTTCATATCCGCTTTAATCGCGCCTCGTCGCTTTTTGCCCGCTGCTGGCTTCTGGTGGAGGGGGAAACCGAGACCTGGGTCATCAACGAGCTGGCGCGCCAGTGCGGCCACCATTTTGATGCGGAGGGGATTAAGGTCATCGAGTTTGCGCAGTCAGGGTTAAAGCCGCTGATCAAATTCGCCCGGCGGATGGGCATAGAATGGCATGTGCTGGTCGACGGCGATGAGGCAGGTAAAAAATACGCATCCACCGTGCGCAGCCTGTTGAACGATGAGCGAGAAGAAGAGCGGGATCATTTAACCATACTGCCCGCCATGGACATGGAGCACTTTATGTACCGCCAGGGGTTCGATGACGTGTTCCACAGGATAGCGATGGTGCCGGTCGATGTGCCGATGAACATGCGGCGCGTGATCGCCAAAGCGATCCACCGCTCTTCAAAACCGGATTTAGCCATTGAAGTGGCAACAGAAGCAGGGCGGAGAGGGATCGAATCGGTGCCTACGCTGCTACGTAAAATGTTCTCCCGCGTCCTGTGGCTGGCACGCGGGAAAGCCGATTAACGCCGGGTTGCCTGGGTGACCTGCTCCGTCAGGCTATCCAGCAGCTCATAGCGGCGGCGATATTCCGCGCGTTTTTTACTGGCAATCTCTTCCATGGACTTACGCGGCATGGCAAGCGGCAGTTCAAAGTTACCGTTATCCTGTTTGTGTCCGCCGAGGGAGATCCAGAAGCTGTCGTAATCCGCCAGCAGTTTCCCCTCTTTTTTCTTGCGATATCGCCAGCTGCGATAGATGTGGGTGGCATTACTCACCGCCACAATCTGCTCCACCGGGAAGGCGCTGCCAAGCGTCATGACAGCTTCAACCAGCAGACGTTTCGGGAAAAGGCCATGGCACGCCTTGGTTGCCTTCTGGATCAGCTCATGCGGAACGTGGGCTTTCGCCCCCTGCAGGCCGCCGATAAAGAGTGTGCTTTTGCCTTCAAACGGGCACAGCGTAAACGTTATTTCCGCCAGCACGGTATCCTGATGGTCACTGAAAAAGAGGGTAGCTTCTCCCTCTTTATCCAGGAACGCATCGGCGCACAACCGAACGGTAAACTGCTGTTCATCCTTACCGGTTAAGGTCAGGAGCGTCACGCCCTGCTTAGAAAGATAGCCTTTGAGCAGCGCGGCCGGCAGGTGGTCACTCATGGTCTGGTAGTGCCAGTTCAGGGCTTCCAGCGCATGCGGGCGATCCATATTCACGGTCAGCCAAGGGCGATGCAGGCGACAGGGCAGGCCAGGCTGGACCTGCAGCATTTGCATCAAACGGGGCTGCTTTGCCAGGCTTGAGAGCAGACGTGCGGTGCTGAGCGGCGTTGCCAGCGTGCGAAGCGCAAACTTACGTCGATAGGCGGGATTTTGCCATGCCAGGCCCGGCGTAATGGCGCCAGTGACCAGACTTTTAAACAGCTGCCAGCCGGATTTAGGCTGCGACAGAGTGGAATACGGTGTATCGACGATGGAAGACATGTGAGATCCTGCTTCTTATGGAATGGCGTTATTTCAGCAGGCCCTTTGTCAACGTTGTGTCAACAAATCCAGGCATTTCCTGAATTCAGGGGTTTCGTTGAGGAGTGGTTTAGATAGAATCGACGTTGATGTAAGCCAGAATAATTATTTGGAATATTTATGAACCTTAAGGGAAAACGCAGAAAGTGGTTTCTGCTGCTGGCGATAGTGGTGATAGCGGCCGGATACTGGTTATGGCAAGTGCTCAACGCGCCGGTTCCGCAGTATCAAACGCTGATCGTCCGTCCGGGTGAATTGCAGCAAAACGTGCTGGCGACCGGCAAACTTGATGCGCTGCGCAAGGTTGACGTGGGCGCACAGGTTAGCGGGCAGTTAAAAACGCTGTCCGTTGAGATTGGCGATAAGGTGAAAAAGGGGCAACTGCTCGGCGTTATCGACCCGGAACAGGCTGAAAACCAGATCCGGGAAGTGGAAGCCACGCTGATGGAGCTGCGCGCGCAGCGTGCGCAGGCGCTGGCGGAACGTAATCTTGCCCAGGTGACCCTGACGCGTCAGCAGGCGCTGGCCAAAACGCAGGCGATCTCGAAACAGGATCTCGACACGGCCGCCACCGAACTGGCGGTGAAACAGGCGCAGATTGGCACCATTGACGCGCAAATCAAGCGCAATCAGGCCTCGCTGGATACGGCGAAAACCAACCTCGATTATACGAAGATTGTGGCGCCCATGGCCGGGGAAGTGACCCAGATCACCACGCTTCAGGGTCAGACGGTGATTGCCGCCCAACAGGCGCCGAACATTCTGACGCTGGCGGACATGAGCACTATGCTGGTGAAAGCGCAGGTTTCCGAGGCGGATGTTATCCATCTTAAGCCGGGGCAGAACGCCTGGTTCACCGTACTGGGCGATCCGCAGACGCGCTATGAAGGCGTGCTGAAGGACATTCTGCCTACGCCGGAAAAAGTGAACGATGCGATCTTCTACTATGCCCGTTTTGAAGTCCCCAACCCGCAGGGCGTGCTGCGTCTGGATATGACCGCGCAGGTCCATATTCAGCTGACCGGCGTCAAAAACGTGCTAACCGTTCCGCTCTCTGCGCTGGGGGAATCCGCCGGGGATAACCGTTATAAGGTGAAGGTGCTACGCAACGGCGAAACGCGCGAGCGTGAAGTGGTGATTGGCGCACGCAACGATACCGACGTGGTGGTGGTGAAAGGGCTGGAAGAGGGTGACGAGGTGGTCACCAGCGAAACCCTGCCCGGAGCGGCGAAATGACGGCGTTGCTTGAGCTGACTGACATTCGTCGCAGCTATCCGTCGGGCGATGGTCCGGTGGAGGTGCTGAAGGGCATCTCCCTGCGCGTGGAAGCGGGCGAGATGGTGGCGATTGTCGGCGCGTCGGGGTCCGGTAAATCGACGCTGATGAACATTCTTGGCTGTCTGGATAAACCGACCAGCGGTACCTACCGCGTGGCCGGAACGGACGTTTCCACTCTGGACGGCGACGCGCTGGCAAAGCTGCGTCGTGAATACTTCGGCTTTATCTTTCAGCGTTACCATCTGCTCTCTCACCTGAGTGCGGCGCAGAACGTGGAGGTCCCGGCGGTCTATGCAGGCGTGGAGCGCAAGAAACGCCTTGCGCGCGCGCAGGCGCTGTTAACGCGTCTTGGCCTGGCGGAGCGGGTAGATTATCAGCCCTCGCAGCTTTCTGGCGGTCAGCAGCAGCGCGTGAGTATTGCCCGTGCGCTGATGAACGGCGGTCAGGTGATCCTGGCCGATGAACCCACCGGAGCGCTCGACAGCCATTCCGGTGAAGAGGTGATGGCGATCCTCCATCAGCTTCGCGATCAGGGGCACACGGTCATTATCGTGACTCACGATCCGCAGGTGGCGGCGCAGGCTGAACGCATTATCGAGATCCACGACGGCGAGCTGGTGAGCAACCCGCCGCCGCGTGCGTCCAGAGCGGCCGCGCCAAAAGAAGCCTTGCCTGCTGCAACCGGCTGGGGACAGTTTTCCAGCGGCTTTCGCGAGGCGCTGACCATGGCCTGGCTGGCGATGGCGGCCAATAAAATGCGCACCCTGCTGACCATGCTTGGGATCATCATCGGTATTGCATCGGTGGTGTCGATTGTGGTGGTGGGCGATGCAGCCAAACAGCTGGTGCTGGCGGATATCCGCGCTATCGGGACCAACACCATTGACGTCTATCCCGGGAAAGACTTTGGTGATGACGAACCGCAGTATCAGCAGGCGTTGAAATACGACGACCTGGCGGCCATTCAGAAACAGCCGTGGGTCAATTCGGCGACGCCTGCCGTGTCGCAAAACCTTCGCCTGCGCGTGGGTAACGTGGACGTTGCCGCCAGCGCGAATGGCGTCAGCGGAGATTATTTTAATGTCTACGGCATGACCTTCAGCGAAGGGGCGACCTTCAACGCCGAACAGCTGGCGGGCAGGGCGCAGGTGGTGGTACTGGACGCGAACTCGCGCAGACAGCTCTTTCCCAATAAAACCAACGTCGTGGGCGAAGTGATCCTTGTAGGGAACATGCCAGCCACCGTGATTGGCGTGGCGGAAGAGAAGCAGTCCATGTTTGGCAGCAGCAAGATCCTGCGGGTCTGGCTACCGTACAGCACCATTTCCGGGCGGATTATGGGGCAGTCGTGGCTGAACTCCATCACCGTGCGCGTGAAGGAGGGCTATGACAGCGCGCTGGCCGAACAGCAGCTTGAGCGGCTGTTAACCCTGCGTCACGGGAAGAAGGATTTCTTCACCTGGAATATGGACGGCCTCTTGAAAACGGCGGAAAAGACCACACGTACTCTTCAGCTGTTCCTCACGCTGGTGGCGGTGATTTCGCTGGTCGTTGGCGGTATCGGGGTGATGAATATCATGCTGGTCTCGGTGACGGAACGTACCCGGGAAATTGGTATTCGCATGGCGGTTGGGGCCAGAGCCAGCGACGTGCTGCAGCAATTTTTGATTGAAGCGGTGCTGGTGTGTCTGGTGGGCGGCGCCATGGGGATTGCGCTGTCGATGATGATCGCCTTTGCCCTGCAGATTTTCTTACCCGGCTGGGAGATTGGGTTTTCACCGGTGGCCATTCTTACCGCATTTTTATGCTCGACCTTTACCGGCATCTTGTTTGGCTGGCTGCCGGCCCGCAACGCGGCGCGGCTGGATCCGGTGGATGCGCTGGCTCGGGAATAACCCGAAAATAAAAATGCCAGCCGATCGGGCTGGCATTTTGACTGCGGGATGTACACAATAAAACAGAGAGCTAAGCAACCGTTTCTGCTTCAATCGGTACGATAAGGCTTGCGTGATTGCCTTTGGGTCCCTGATGTACATCGAACCGGACGGACTGCCCGGCTTTGAGCGTTCTGTAACCATCCATCTGAATGGTGGAATAGTGAGCGAATATATCCTCGCCGCCGCCTTCGGGGCAGATGAAGCCAAACCCTTTGGCGTTGTTGAACCACTTAACAGTACCCATTTCCATGCTTCGACATCCTTCGTAAATCTTATAAGTTAAGATGGAATGAACCGGTGGTGGAGTGGGGGCTGTTCAAAACCTCGCCATCTCACGCTTGTACAATTTAGAGAATCGAAAGACATCGTCAAGCGTTTGGCGCTGGAGATGGGACAATAATCAACCAAAGTTTGAAGCAGTTAACGCTATTGCAACAGTTTGTGACAGACATCGCGGATGACAGTAATAGATGATTGTTATCTAACATCTGAGGTAGATTCAAAGTGGTTATGCAAAATGGGTAAGACCAACGACTGGCTGGATTTTGACCAGCTGGCGGAAGACAAAGTGCGTGACGCGCTAAAACCGCCATCTATGTATAAAGTTATGTTAATGAACGATGATTACACGCCGATGGAATTTGTTATTGACGTGCTACAAAAGTTCTTTTCTTATGATGTAGAACGTGCAACGCAACTGATGCTTACCGTTCATTATCGTGGCAAAGCTATCTGCGGCATCTTTACCGCCGAGGTGGCAGAAACCAAAGTGGCGATGGTGAACGACTATGCGAGGGAGAACGAGCATCCGTTGCTGTGTACGCTGGAAAAGGCCTGATAAGGCATAAAATTGGGGGAGGTGCCTATGCTCAATCAAGAACTGGAACTCAGTTTAAATATGGCTTTCGCCAGAGCGCGTGAGCACCGACATGAGTTTATGACCGTCGAGCATTTACTGCTCGCACTGCTTAGCAACCCATCTGCCCGCGAAGCGCTGGAAGCCTGCTCCGTGGATCTGGTGGCGCTACGTCAGGAACTCGAAGCCTTCATCGAACAAACGACACCGGTGCTGCCAGCCAGTGAAGAAGAGCGCGACACACAGCCGACGCTCAGCTTCCAGCGTGTGCTGCAGCGCGCGGTATTCCACGTCCAGTCTTCCGGACGTAGCGAAGTGACGGGCGCAAATGTCCTGGTCGCCATCTTCAGCGAGCAGGAGTCGCAGGCGGCCTACCTGCTGCGCAAACATGAAGTCAGCCGACTTGATGTGGTTAACTTTATTTCCCACGGCACGCGCAAAGACGAGCCTAACCAGGCATCGGATCCCAGCAATCAGGTCAATAACAATGAAGAGCAAGCAGGCGGGGAGGATCGTATGGAAAACTTCACCACCAACCTTAATCAGCTTGCTCGCGTTGGCGGTATCGACCCGCTGATTGGTCGCGATAAAGAGCTGGAGCGCGCGATTCAGGTGCTGTGCCGTCGCCGCAAAAATAACCCGCTGCTGGTGGGGGAATCGGGCGTGGGTAAAACCGCGATTGCCGAAGGTCTCGCCTGGCGCATTGTGCAGGGCGACGTACCGGAAGTGATTGCCGATTGCACCATCTACTCGTTGGATATCGGCTCTTTGCTGGCGGGCACCAAATACCGTGGTGATTTTGAAAAACGCTTCAAGGCGCTGTTAAAACAGCTGGAGCAGGATACCAACAGCATCCTGTTTATCGATGAAATTCATACCATCATCGGTGCGGGTGCCGCTTCGGGTGGGCAGGTGGACGCCGCTAACCTGATCAAACCGCTGCTCTCCAGCGGCAAGATCCGGGTGATTGGCTCGACCACATACCAGGAGTTCAGCAATATCTTCGAGAAGGATCGTGCCCTGGCGCGTCGCTTCCAGAAAATCGATGTCACTGAACCGTCCGTCGAGGAAACGGTGCAGATCATCAACGGCCTGAAACCGAAGTATGAAGCGCACCATGACGTGCGTTACACCGCGAAAGCGGTGCGTGCGGCGGTGGAGCTGGCGGTGAAATACATCAACGATCGTCATCTGCCAGATAAGGCGATTGACGTGATTGACGAGGCAGGGGCGCGTGCGCGTCTGATGCCAGCCAGCAAGCGTAAGAAAACCGTCAACGTGGCGGATATTGAGTCCGTAGTGGCTCGTATCGCGCGCATTCCTGAGAAGAGCGTTTCTCAGAGCGATCGCGACACGCTGCGTACCCTTGGTAATCGTCTGAAGATGCTGGTCTTTGGTCAGGATAAAGCCATTGAGGCCTTAACCGAAGCGATCAAGATGGCCCGTGCCGGACTGGGGCATGAGCATAAGCCTGTCGGTTCGTTCCTGTTCGCCGGTCCAACCGGTGTCGGGAAAACCGAAGTAACGGTGCAGCTCTCCAAAGCGCTGGGCATTGAACTGCTGCGCTTTGATATGTCCGAGTATATGGAGCGTCACACCGTCAGCCGCTTGATTGGTGCGCCTCCGGGATACGTGGGCTTTGACCAGGGCGGTCTGCTCACCGACGCGGTGATCAAGCATCCACATGCGGTACTGCTGCTCGATGAAATCGAGAAAGCGCACCCGGACGTGTTCAACATCCTGCTGCAGGTGATGGACAACGGGACGCTGACCGACAACAACGGGCGCAAGGCGGACTTCCGTAACGTGGTGCTGGTGATGACCACCAACGCCGGGGTACGTGAAACCGAGCGTAAATCCATCGGCCTGATCCACCAGGATAACAGCACCGATGCGATGGAAGAGATCAAGAAGATCTTTACGCCGGAGTTCCGCAACCGTCTGGACAACATTATCTGGTTCGATCACCTGTCTACCGAGGTGATCCATCAGGTGGTAGACAAGTTCATCGTCGAACTGCAGGTTCAGCTTGATCAGAAAGGCGTGTCGCTGGAAGTGAGCCAGGAGGCCCGCAACTGGCTGGCTGAGAAAGGCTACGACCGTGCGATGGGTGCCCGTCCGATGGCGCGTGTGATTCAGGACAACCTGAAGAAACCGCTGGCGAACGAACTGCTGTTTGGCTCGCTGGTGGATGGCGGCCAGGTGACGGTGGCACTGGATCAGGCGAAGAATGAACTGACGTACGATTTCCAGAGTGCGGCGAAGCACAAGCCGGAAGCGGCTCACTGAGTGTAATATGTGTGTTAAAAACCGGGCATCAGCCCGGTTTTTTTATGCCTGCTTTTCTCCCTCTCCCAATGGGAGAGGGCTGGGGTGAGGGCAACAGCCCGCAGAGTAATTTTGCAAGGCGCTTTCCAGTTTCGTTCGATGTTGGTTCTGGATAAATCCACAGCCATAAATTGGCGCCTCTGTACAACCGTGGAAGACAATACACCAACACTAAAGCCATGAATAAAAAAAGGCCGGGATTATCCCGGCCTTATTAAATATTCATCTGCCATTACAGGCGAAAACAATTAGCGACTACGGAAGACAATGCGGCCTTTGCTCAGGTCGTACGGGGTCAGTTCAACAGTCACTTTGTCGCCCGTCAAAATGCGGATATAGTTTTTGCGCATTTTACCGGAGATGTGCGCAGTTACCACGTGACCGTTTTCCAGCTCTACGCGAAACATGGTGTTAGGCAACGTATCAAGTACGGTACCCTGCATTTCAATATTGTCTTCTTTGGCCATCTAATCCTCTGGGGTATCACTACCAAGTTTTGAACCGGCAAGATAATGCCGAAATTCATCAATTAAGTAAAGAATTGCGCGTTTAAAACGCAGCAAAACAGTTTCGGCGCATTGCCCAAGCGTCACGGTACAACCGAACGGAAAGCGCATTCGTAAAGGGGATACAACAGGATAAACGTCAGGACGTTATCTGAAGCGAAGGTCCCAAACGGCGGCGGGGCAACAGGCAGAAGCTACTCTGCGGCATAATTATAACACCCTCATAAAAAATATGCGGAAAACATTTAGACATTGGGCATAAAGAGTGTCCGCGGTACCCAAAAATCGCGCGGCAGCTTCTCCTGACGGCAGTTATCCAGGTGCTCAATGTAGTGGCGGCGGGAGATTTCAACCGCACCGAGGGAGGCGGTATGCTCGTTCAGAACCTGACAATCCAGCAGCTGCCCGCCGCGCTGAGCAAACTCCTGGCAGAAAACCAGCAGGGCCGTTTTCGAGGCGTTTACCGCCCGGGAGAACATCGACTCACCGCAGAACAATGTCCCCTGCGCGACGCCGTACATACCGCCAACAAGTTCGCCACCTTCCCACACTTCAATGGAGTGGGCGTAGCCAAGCTCGTGCAGTTGATGATAGGCAGTGATGATATCGCGGGTGATCCATGTCCCTTCATGACGGTCTTCCGCACACCCTTCTATCACCTGACCGAAGGCGTGATTCAATGTGACCCGGTACGGTGATTTTGCGTGGAAACGCTTCATGCTGCGGCTCAGGTGAAACTGCGTGGGCCAGAGCACGGCGCGCGGATCGGGAGACCACCATAAAATAGGGTCGCCAGGTGAAAACCACGGGAATATGCCGCGCTGGTAGGCCATCAGGAGCCGGGCAGGGCTGAGATCGCCGCCAAGTGCCAGCAGCCCATTGGGTTCACGCAGCGCTCCCTCTGGCGACGGGAACGCAATGTTATGACGAGAAAGCTGGACCAGGCGCATGACAGCAAAACTCCAGTACGCGAGTGAGGACGCTACAAATATAGTCTACAGACGCTGTTTAAACTGGTAGTAGCGACCCTGTTTCGTCAACAGCTCTGCGTGACTACCTTGCTCAATAATGTGTCCGTTGTCCATCACAATTATCCGATCAAAACTTGCCAGTCCACGCAGGCGGTGTGTCACCATCAGGACGGTTTTACCGGCCATAACATTCACAAGTAAATCAAGGATCTGGCTTTCAGTTGTCGCATCAAGCCCTTCTGTGGGCTCGTCGAGCAACATCAGCGGCGCATCATGCAGCAGCGCGCGCGCAATCGCCAGACGACGCAGCTCACCGCCAGAGAGTTGACGACCGCCTTCACCCAGCCAGCTGTTCAGGCCATCGTCTTCAAGCAGCTTATGCAGCCCGACCTGCTCCAGCATGGCGCGGAGTACGTCATCAGTGGCCTCCGGTGCAGCCAGCAGCAGGTTATCGCGCAGCGTGGCGCTGAAGAGATGAACGCGCTGCGGAACCACGCTGACGGTTTTGCGCAGCGCCTGTTCGCTGAAGTCTGCCAGCGGAGTTCCGTTAAACTGAATCTGACCTTGCTGTGGATCCCAGGCTCGCGTTAACAACTGCAAAAGCGTGGATTTGCCGCAGCCGGTACGGCCGAGGATCGCAATCCGCTGACCCGCATCCACAGCGAGGCTGATGCCTTCCAGCGCATTCTGTGCCTGCTTGTCATAGGCGAAGGTGACGTTACTGAGCGTCAGGGCAACCTGCTCAGGCGTGGCCGTTTGCTCTGCGGTGAACTTCACCTCCGGATCCTGCTCCGCAATCTCCGTGATGCGCAGGGCGGAGGCGATGACCTGACCGAGATGCTGGAAGGCACCCGTCACCGGCGCCAGCGCTTCAAAGGCCGCCAGGGCACAGAATACGAACAAGGCAATCAGAGGGCCCGGCTGTGCGTTATTGCCAACGCCACCGGACGCCATCCAGAGCATGGCGATGACCGCGACACCCCCGATTAACATCATAAGCGCCTGAGAGAACGCGGTAAGCTCAGACTGACGGCGCTGGGCTTCATGCCAGTTCAGTTCTGTGTTCTCCATTCGCGCACGGTAGCGCTCGCTGGCGCCAAATATCGTCAGTTCGGCCTGCCCCTGTAACCAGGAGGTGAGCTGCTGGCGGTACTCCCCGCGCAGACGCGTCAGGTTCTCTCCGGTGGATTTACCCGCGCGGTAAAATAGCGGCGGCAGGATAATGAGCGTCAAAAGCATGATCCCGCCCAGCGTCAGCGCAACAGCGACATCCAGCACCGACAGACCCAGCGTGACCACCACAATCACCACAAACGCGCCGACTATCGGGGAAATCACGCGCAGGTAGAGGTGATCCAGGGTGTCGACATCCGCAACCACACGGTTGAGCAATTCCCCCTGACGAAAACGCGCCAGTCCGGCAGGGGAGAGGGGCAGCAGTTTACTGAAGGTGTAAATGCGCAGATGTTGCAGCACGCTGAATGTCGCGTCATGGCTGACCAGTCGCTCGAAGTACCGTCCTGCCGTACGGGTAATGGCAGTGCCGCGGACGCCCGCCGCCGGAAGCATGTAGTTGAAGCTGTAGAGCCCGGCAACCCCCGCCACGGCAGAGGCAGACAAGAACCAGCCGGAAAGCGTGAGCAGGCCGATGCTGGCAAGCAGGGTCACAATGGCCAGCACGATGCCCAGCGTCAGCATCCATTTGTGGCGTTTATAGAGCGCGAGATAGGGAAGCAGGGCACGCATCAGATGTCCTCCTGACGATTCGCCAGCAGGGCAGCGAAGGGGCCCTGCGCGGTAACGAGAGAGGCGTAATCGCCTTGCTCAACAATACGACCGTTTTCCATGACCCAGATCTGGTCCCAGTCGGCAATGCCTTCCAGCTGATGAGTGACCATCAGGGTGGTTTGCTGCCGCGAGGCGGCGTTCAGGGCCGCCATCACGCGCTGTTCACTGTGCGCATCCAGGCTGGCCGCTGGCTCGTCCAGCAGCATTAACTGGCATGGATTAAGCAACGCGCGGGCGACCGCCACGCGCTGCGCCTGGCCCACGGATAACCCGGCAGACTGATCGCCGACAATGGTATCAACGCCATGCGGAAGCAGCGGCAGAAACTCGCTGACCCAGGCGCGGTCGAGAACAGATTGCAACTCGTCTTCACGTGCATCCGGGCGAGCCAGCAGGACATTTTCCCGCAGCGTCGGGGCTGGCAGCTGCGGGTTTTGCCCCACCCAACTGAGCTGTTTTCGCCAGGCGTCCGGATCGAGATCGCGCAGTTCGGTTTTGTTGATGCGCAGTGAGCCGGTATAAGCCATAAAACCGGATAACGCATTGATCAGCGAGCTTTTTCCTGAACCACTGGTCCCTACCAGCACCACCCGTTGCCCGGCGGGTAAGGTAAAGTTCAGTGGGCCAGCCAGCACTTTCCCTTCCGGTGACAGGATAGCGAAATCACGTGCTTCAATGGTCACGGGTTCATTGGCGTTCAGCGTTACCTCTCCTCGCTCCGGATGCGCCAACGGCGTCTCCAGGAACGTTTTCAGGCTGTCAGCCGCGCCAACGGCCTGCGCTTTGGCATGGTAGAAGGTTCCAAGATCGCGAAGCGGCTGGAAAAATTCCGGAGCCAGAATAAGCGCCAGGAAACCGGCCGACAGTGTCACCGCCGTGCCGTAGTGACCAAAATCCAGCGCGCCGAGATACGAGAAACCAAAATAGACCGCCACGAGGGCGATAGAGAGCGAGGTAAAGAATTCCAGTACGCCAGACGACAGAAACGCCAGACGTAACACTTCCATCGTGCGCTGACGGAAATCCTGCGACGCCAGGCGAATGTTTTCCGTTTCGGCTTCACCCCGGCCAAAAATGCGTAACGTCTCCATCCCGCGCAGACGATCAAGGAAATGGCCGCTCAGGCGACCCAACGCAAGGAAGTTACGGCGGTTCGCATCGGCCGCTCCCATCCCCACCATCGCCATAAACAGGGGGATCAGCGGGGCGGTACCCAGCAGGATCAGCGCAGCTACCCAGTTGACAGGGAAAATGGTTATCACAATCAGCAGCGGGACGCAGACGGCCAGCGCCATCTGCGGAAGGTAGCGGGCGTAGTAGTCGTGCATATCGTCAATCTGTTCAAGGATTAACGTTGCCCAGCTTCCGGCTGGTTTTCCCTGGATCCATGCGGGCCCGGCTTCCTGAAGACGATCAAGCACCTGTCGGCGAATTTCGTAGCGAATATGCTGCCCCGCGTGAAAACCAACGCGTTCGCGCAGCCAGACGACCCAGGCGCGCAGAATGAAAACCAGGATCAGGACGATGAAGGGCAGCAGAAGCGCTTCACGCGGAATGTTCTCCATAATCATATGATTGAGAATGCGGGCCAGCAGCCATGCCTGGGCAACAATCAACAGACCACTGATCAGTCCCAGAAGACGGGAAATCATGAGCCAGCGGCGGGAAAGAACGCTCTGCTGTTTTAGCCAGCGTGTTAACTCTTGTTGACGGGTTTTTTCCATTGCGTGCTTTGCAGGTGATGTTATTAGAAAGTGGGCAGCGCAATGTTACAACGAGGAGACAATAAAGGCGACTTATCGCCGCCTTTATTTACGTTTGTTACTGACTTGTAAAGATTATTTACCTTGTTCAGCCAGCCCATCGAGGTAGCGTTCAGCGTCCAGCGCGGCCATGCAACCGGTGCCTGCGGAGGTGATCGCCTGACGGTAAATGTGGTCCATTACGTCACCAGCAGCGAACACACCCGGGATACTGGTCTGGGTCGCGTTGCCGTGAATACCGGACTGCACTTTGATGTAGCCGTTTTCCAGCTCCAGTTGCCCCTCGAAGATCGCCGTGTTCGGGCTGTGACCGATAGCCACAAACAGGCCCGCCACTTCCAGCGTTTCGACGTTATCGGTGTTCTGGGTATCACGAATACGCAGACCGGCAACGCCCATCTGATCGCCCGTCACTTCTTCCAGCGTACGGTTGGTGTGCAGCACAATGTTGCCGCTCGCCACTTTATCCATCAGACGTTTGATCAGGATCTTCTCGGCGCGGAAAGTGTCGCGACGGTGGATCAGGTGCACTTCAGAAGCGATGTTCGCCAGATAGAGCGCCTCTTCTACGGCGGTGTTACCGCCGCCGATGACCGCGACTTTCTGGTTGCGATAGAAGAAACCGTCGCAGGTTGCGCAGGCAGAAACGCCGCGACCTTTGAACGCCTCTTCTGACGGCAGGCCAAGGTAGCGGGCAGAAGCGCCCGTTGCGATGATCAGCGCATCGCAGGTGTACTCGCCGCTGTCGCCCGTCAGGCGGAACGGACGGTTCTGCAAATCGACCTTGTTAATATGGTCGAACAGAATTTCGGTTTCGAATTTAGCCGCATGCTCGTGCATACGCTCCATCAGCAGCGGCCCGGTCAGGTCGTTAGGGTCGCCTGGCCAGTTTTCCACTTCAGTGGTGGTGGTCAGCTGACCGCCTTTTTCCATACCGGTAATCAAAACCGGTTGCAGGTTAGCGCGTGCAGCATAGACCGCCGCGGTATATCCCGCAGGTCCAGAACCAAGAATTAGCAGCTTACTGTGTTTGGCCGTGCCCATGAGATCCCCATTGTTGTTGGCAGACAGTTGGCTGGATTGTAGGGAATTTGTTGCCGTAAAAAAAGAGCACAGCAATGTTGATCTCAATCTGTACGATAGGCAATGACGATAAATTGAGCGCTATAACATCAGGCTTACTTCTTAAATTCGCTTGTTTATAAGGCAATAAAATGAGGATTAATACCCCACCGAAATGAATATCCGGCATGTTGTACTAAAAATCGATGTTTTGCTTTGACAATCCCCTGCGCTTTTGCGAAAACATTCAAGGAAGAAAAAAAACCGCGTTAACCGTGTGCCGCATAGGCATGCATGTAAATGCCATTTTTACCGGGTCAGTGAAATCTACGCATGGCGTGGACAGACGCCATACGTGATGTCGGTGACTGCCTTCGGGCAACGGTCTTCTTACCAACAGAACCCGAATCCGCATCGCGTCTAATAGATAACCAGGCGATGTGATGACTAACGGGTACAGGCTCTGAACAGTGATGTGCACAGGGTCCAGGCAGGAGTAGGGAAGGAATACAGAGAGACAATAATAATGGTAGATAGCAAGAAGCGCCCTGGCAAAGATCTCGACCGTATCGATCGTAACATTCTTAATGAATTGCAAAAGGATGGGCGTATTTCCAACGTCGAGCTTTCAAAACGTGTGGGACTTTCCCCGACGCCGTGCCTTGAGCGTGTGCGCCGACTGGAAAGACAGGGTTTTATTCAGGGCTATACGGCTCTGCTGAACCCGCATTATCTGGATGCCTCACTTCTGGTATTTGTTGAGATTACTCTGAATCGTGGTGCACCGGATGTGTTTGAGCAATTTAACGCCGCTGTACAAAAACTTGAAGAAATTCAAGAGTGTCATCTGGTTTCTGGCGATTTCGACTACCTGTTGAAAACCCGCGTACCAGATATGTCCGCCTACCGTAAGCTGCTGGGTGAAACCCTGCTGCGTCTGCCAGGCGTGAACGACACCCGTACCTATGTGGTGATGGAAGAGGTCAAACAGAGCAATCGTCTGGTTATTAAGACGCGCTAACACGGAACAGGTGCAAAATCAGTGTAGTTTGATTACACTCCTGTTAATCCATACAGCAACAGTGCCGGGGTGTCCCGGCGCTGTTGTCCGTTTTAGCAAACAGGCAGGATATGCCTGATACCTGGAGAGCCTTTCTTGAGCCAGGAATACACTGAAGACAAAGAAGTCACATTATCGAAGCTAAGCAGCGGACGTCGGCTCCTTGAGGCGTTGCTGATTGTTATTGCCCTTTTTGCCGTCTGGCTGATGGCAGCCTTACTCAGTTTCAACCCCTCAGATCCCAGCTGGTCACAAACTGCATGGCATGAGCCTATCCATAATTTAGGCGGCGTTCCCGGTGCCTGGCTTGCGGACACCCTGTTTTTCATTTTCGGTGTGATGGCCTATACCATTCCCTTCATTATTATTGGCGGATGCTGGTTTGCCTGGCGCCATCGTCAGAACGACGACTACATCGACTATTTCGCGGTTTCGCTGCGCCTGATAGGCGCGCTGGCGTTGATCCTCACCTCCTGCGGGCTGGCAGCCATCAACGCCGATGACATCTGGTATTTCGCCTCTGGCGGGGTCATCGGTAGCCTGCTGAGCTCTGCGTTGCAGCCTATGCTTCACAGCAGCGGTGGTACCCTGGCATTGCTGTGTATCTGGGCGGCAGGATTAACGCTGTTCACCGGCTGGTCGTGGGTGAGCATTGCCGAGAAGATCGGCAGTTTTGTCCTCACTATTCTGACCTTTGCCAGCAACCGTACCCGTCGTGACGACACATGGGTCGATGAAGACGAATATGAAGATGAGTACGAAGAGGAAGACGATGCGCCCGTACAGCGTCGTGAATCTCGTCGTGCACGTATTTTGCGTGGAGCACTGGCACGCCGTCAGCGCGTCGCCGAGAAATTTGCCAACCCACTGGGCCGTAAAACCGATGCGGCGCTCTTCTCCGGTAAACGCATGGACGAAGACGATCATGTTGAGTACCGTTCAGCCGGTGCCGCCGTTGATCCTGATGATGTGCTTTTCTCTGGCAGTCGCGCCACGCCGGGCGATTTTGATGAATACGATCCACTGCTAAACGGTCACTCTGTTACCGCACCGGTTGCCGCCGCGGCAGCCGCGACCACGGCGGCGCAGGCTTATGCAGCACCAGCGGAAGCCGTTATGCCGTCTGCGTCGGTTCCCGCTCCCGAGTCCGCTATTCAACAGCCTCAGGTAGAGTGGCAAACGGCGCCTGGCGTGCATACGCCAGAGCCGGTTATCGCACCAGAGCCAGAAAGCTATGCGCCGGTCCAGCAGGAACCGTGGCAGCAACCTTATCAGCCTGAGCCCGTTCATGAGCCGCAGGGGTACCCGTACGACGAGCAGCCCGTGGCGCAACCGTATCAGGAGTATGTCCCTGAGCCTGTTCAGCCTGCTGGGCCTTACGTCGCGCCTCAACCAGAACCTGAGGTGGTGGAAGAGGTCAAACCGTCTCGTCCGCCAATGTACTATTTCGAAGAGGTTGAAGAGCGCCGTGCCCGTGAGCGCGAGCAACTGGCAGCATGGTATCAGCCTGTTCCTGAGCCGGTGCAGGAGCCTGTTGTGAATACACCTTCTGTCTCCCCACCGCCGGTTACTCCAACGCCTGCGGTTGCACCAGTGGCAGAGAGCGTGAAACAGGCTACAGCAGCCGCTTCGGCTGCGGCGCCGGTCTTTAGCCTGGCGACAGGTGGAACACCACGTCCTCAGGTAAAAGAGGGGATTGGCCCGCAGTTGCCGCGTCCTAACCGCGTGCGTGTGCCAACCCGCCGCGAGCTGGCATCCTATGGCATTAAACTGCCTTCTCAGCGTATGGCTGAGGAGAAAGCCCGTGAATCTGATTACGACGATGATGCAGATGAAATGCAGCAGGACGAACTGGCGCGTCAGTTCGCCGCACAGCAGCATCAGCGCTATGGCGAGGAGTATCAGCACGATCATCCTGCTCAGGCGGACGATGATGATGCAGCAGAGGCAGAATTAGCACGCCAGTTTGCGGCCACCCAGCAGCAACGCTATTCAGGTGAGCAACCTGCTGGTGCGAACCCGTTCTCGCTGTCGGATTTCGAATTCTCACCGATGAAAGATCTGGTGGATGATGCTCCGAGCGAACCGCTGTTCACGCCGAGCGTCATGCCGGAAGCCGAGCCGGTGCGTCAGCAGCCGGCCCCAGCGCCACAGGCTTACGCCCAGCCGCAGCAGCCACAGCAGCCACAGCAGCCACAATTCCAGCAGCCTCAGGCACAGCCGCAGGAAAGTCTCATTCATCCGCTGCTGATGCGTAACGGTGACAGCCGTCCGTTGCAACGTCCGAGCACGCCTCTGCCGTCGCTGGATCTGTTAACGCCGCCGCCAGCAGAAGTTGAGCCGGTCGATACCTTCGCGCTGGAGCAAATGGCCCGTCTGGTAGAAGCGCGTCTGGCTGACTTCCGCATTAAAGCGGACGTGGTCAACTACTCTCCAGGCCCTGTCATTACCCGTTTCGAACTCAACCTGGCGCCTGGCGTTAAAGCCGCGCGTATTTCAAACCTGTCCCGCGACCTGGCGCGTTCTCTGTCGACCGTTGCGGTTCGTGTGGTTGAAGTCATTCCTGGTAAACCTTATGTCGGTCTTGAGTTGCCGAACAAAAAACGTCAGACCGTTTACCTGCGTGAAGTGCTGGACAACACCAAATTCCGCGACAACCCTTCACCACTGACCGTGGTGCTGGGTAAAGATATCGCGGGTGAGCCGGTGGTAGCCGATCTGGCGAAAATGCCTCACCTGCTGGTCGCGGGTACTACCGGTTCCGGTAAGTCGGTAGGTGTGAACGCCATGATCCTCAGCATGCTCTACAAAGCGCAGCCGGAAGATGTCCGTTTCATCATGATCGATCCGAAAATGCTGGAACTGTCGGTCTATGAGGGGATCCCGCATCTGCTGACGGAAGTTGTGACCGACATGAAAGACGCGGCCAACGCTCTGCGCTGGAGCGTCAACGAGATGGAGCGCCGTTATAAGCTGATGTCGGCTCTGGGCGTGCGTAACCTTGCCGGTTATAACGAGAAAATCGCCGAGGCGGCGCGGATGGGTCGTCCAATTCCCGATCCATACTGGAAACCGGGCGATAGCATGGATGCCCAACATCCGGTGCTGGAAAAACTGCCTTACATCGTCGTGTTGGTGGATGAGTTCGCCGACCTGATGATGACCGTCGGTAAGAAAGTGGAAGAGTTGATTGCCCGTCTGGCACAGAAAGCGCGTGCGGCCGGTATTCACCTCGTCCTGGCGACGCAGCGTCCTTCTGTGGACGTCATTACGGGTCTGATTAAAGCCAACATTCCGACCCGTATCGCCTTTACCGTATCAAGCAAAATTGACTCGCGTACCATCCTTGATCAGGGCGGTGCTGAATCGCTGCTGGGGATGGGGGATATGCTCTACTCCGGCCCGAACTCCACCTCTCCGGTGCGCGTTCACGGCGCATTCGTTCGCGACCAGGAAGTGCATGCCGTGGTGCAGGACTGGAAAGCGCGCGGTCGTCCACAATACGTTGACGGCATTACCTCCGACAGCGAAAGCGAAGGCGGCGGCGGTGGCTTTGACGGCGGCGAAGAGCTGGATCCGTTATTCGACCAGGCGGTTAATTTTGTTACCGAAAAACGCAAAGCGTCGATCTCCGGCGTTCAGCGTCAGTTCCGTATTGGCTACAACCGCGCGGCGCGCATCATTGAGCAGATGGAAGCCCAGGGCATTGTCAGTGAGCAGGGGCATAACGGTAACCGTGAGGTGCTGGCTCCGCCGCCGTTTGATTGATCTTCAGCGTGTGCAAAGAAGGGTAAATCAGCCAAATTTAAGCATTTTCTTCTGTCACCTGCCTGCGGGCAGGTCCAGAATAGAAAACGGAAACCCCATTTCAGGATGACGTATTTTAAGGAACAACAATGAAAAAAATCGCAATCGCCTGTGCATTACTCACCAGTTTTGTCGCCAGCAGCGTCTGGGCTGATGCGGCCAGCGACCTTAAAAGCCGCCTGGATAAAGTGAGCAGCTTCCACGCCAGCTTCACGCAAAAAGTGACTGACGGCAGCGGTAATGCGGTGCAGGAAGGCCAGGGCGATCTGTGGGTAAAACGCCCAAATCTTTTCAACTGGCACATGACTCAGCCGGATGAGAGCATCCTGGTCTCTGACGGCAAAACCCTGTGGTTCTTCAACCCGTTTGTTGAGCAGGCAACCGCCACCTGGCTGAAAGATGCGACCAGCAACACGCCCTTTATGCTGATTGCCCGTAACCAGGCCAGCGACTGGCAGCAGTATAATATTAAGCAGAATGGTGATGAGTTTGTCCTGACGCCAAAAGGCAGCAACGGCAACCTGAAGCAGTTCACCATCAATGTAAGCACCAACGGTACCATCAATCAGTTCGGCGCCGTTGAGCAGGACGATCAGCGCAGCAGCTATCAGCTCAAATCACAGCAAAATGGCGCTGTCGATGCATCTAAATTTACCTTTACCCCGCCGCAGGGCGTAACGGTGGACGACCAACGTAAGTAAGAGGCATGAGTGGGCAACCTGTCGCTCGATTTTTCAGATAATGCGTTTCAACCTCTGGCCGCGCGTATGCGGCCAGAAAATTTAGCTCAGTATATTGGCCAGCAGCACCTGCTGGCTGCGGGTAAGCCGTTGCCGCGGGCCATTGAGGCCGGGCATCTGCACTCGATGATCCTCTGGGGACCACCCGGTACCGGTAAAACCACGCTTGCTGAAGTGATCGCCCGCTACGCTAACGCGGACGTCGAGCGCATCTCGGCCGTCACATCCGGTGTGAAGGAGATCCGCGAAGCAATCGAGCGCGCGCGCCAGAACCGTAACGCCGGGCGACGAACCATCCTCTTTGTGGACGAAGTCCATCGTTTCAATAAAAGTCAGCAGGATGCATTCCTGCCGCACATCGAAGACGGCACCATCTTCTTCATCGGTGCCACCACCGAAAACCCGTCGTTTGAACTCAACTCAGCACTGCTTTCCCGGGCGCGCGTCTACCTGCTTAAATCGCTCACCATCGAGGATATTGAAAAAGTTCTCACCCAGGCGATGGACGACAAAGCCCGCGGCTATGGCGGACAGGACATTGTCCTGCCTGACGACACGCGTCGGGCAATTGCGGAACTGGTTAACGGCGATGCGCGGCGGGCGCTGAATACCCTGGAAATGATGGCCGATATGGCAGAAGTCGACGACGCCGGCAAACGGGTATTAAAACCGGAACTGTTGACCGAAATTGCCGGTGAGCGTAGCGCCCGTTTTGATAACAAAGGCGATCGCTTTTACGATCTGATCTCGGCGCTGCATAAGTCGGTACGCGGCAGCGCGCCGGATGCCGCGCTTTACTGGTATGCACGCATTATCACTGCCGGTGGCGATCCGCTGTACGTCGCGCGTCGCTGTCTGGCGATTGCCTCAGAAGATGTTGGCAATGCCGATCCGCGCGCCATGCAGGTGGCGCTTTCGGCCTGGGATTGTTTTACTCGCGTCGGGCCGGCGGAAGGTGAGCGCGCTATTGCTCAGGCGATTGTCTATCTGGCCTGCGCGCCGAAAAGTAATGCCGTCTATACCGCATTCAAAGCGGCCATGTCGGATGCGCGTGAGCGCCCGGACTACGATGTGCCGGTGCATCTGCGTAATGCGCCAACGAAACTGATGAAAGAGATCGGTTACGGGCAGGAGTATCGTTACGCTCACGATGAACCCAACGCTTACGCGGCCGGGGAGGAGTATTTCCCGCAGGAAATGGCACAAACCCGCTATTATCACCCCACAAACAGAGGTCTTGAAGGCAAGATTGGCGAAAAGCTCGCCTGGCTCGCCGGACAGGATCAAAATAGCCCTATAAAACGCTACCGTTAGTTCAGTCGTTGCGGTAATGTTGGCATTGTATCCCTGTGGCCGCAGGCTGTGGCCACATTTTCCTATTTTAATTCGATAAGCACAGGATAAGCATGCTCGATCCCAATCTGCTGCGTAATGAGCCAGACGCAGTCGCTGAAAAACTGGCACGCCGGGGCTTTAAGCTGGATGTAGATAAGCTGCGCGCTCTTGAAGAGCGTCGTAAAGTTCTGCAGGTACAAACTGAAAATCTGCAGGCAGAGCGTAACTCTCGATCGAAGTCCATCGGCCAGGCGAAAGCGCGCGGGGAAGACATTGAGCCATTACGCCTGGAAGTGAACAAACTGGGTGAAGAGCTGGACCAGGCGAAAGCTGAGCTGGACGTTCTTCAGGCCGAAATTCGTGATATCGCCCTGGCTATCCCGAACATTCCTGACGACAGCGTTCCTGTCGGTAAAGACGAAAACGACAACGTTGAAGTGAAACGCTGGGGTACGCCTCGTGAGTTCGACTTCGAGGTTCGCGATCACGTTACTCTGGGCGAAATGCACGCGGGCCTGGACTTTGCGGCAGCCGTGAAGCTGACCGGTTCTCGCTTCGTGGTGATGAAAGGTCAGATTGCTCATCTGCACCGTGCGCTGGCACAGTTCATGCTGGATCTGCACACTGAGCAGCACGGTTACAGCGAAACCTACGTTCCGTATCTGGTTAACCACGATACTCTGTACGGTACCGGACAACTGCCGAAATTTGCCGGCGATCTGTTCCATACCCGTCCGCTGGACGAGGAAGCCGACAGCAGCAACTACGCGCTGATCCCAACTGCAGAAGTGCCGCTGACCAACCTCGTGCGTGATGAGATCATCGACGAAGACGACCTGCCAATCAAACTGACGGCGCACTCTCCGTGCTTCCGCTCTGAAGCGGGTTCTTACGGCCGTGACACGCGTGGTCTGATCCGTATGCACCAGTTCGATAAAGTTGAGATGGTACAGATCGTTCGTCCGGAAGAGTCCATGGACGCGCTGGAAGAGATGACCGGCCACGCGGAGAAAGTGCTGGAGCTGCTCGGCCTGCCGTACCGTCGTATGGCGCTGTGCACCGGTGATATGGGCTTTGGCGCCTGCAAAACCTTTGATCTGGAAGTGTGGGTACCTGCGCAGAACACCTACCGTGAAATCTCCTCCTGCTCTAACGTCTGGGATTTCCAGGCGCGTCGTATGCAGGCACGCTGCCGCAGCAAGTCCGACAAGAAAACCCGTCTGGTGCATACCCTGAACGGCTCTGGTCTGGCTGTTGGCCGTACGCTGGTTGCCGTGCTGGAAAACTATCAGCAGGCAGACGGACGTATTGAGATCCCTGAAGTACTGCGCCCATACATGAAAGGCCAGCAGTACATCGGCTAATTCTTTGCCTTACAACAAAAAAGCGCCTTTTGGCGCTTTTTTTATACCCTCGGTTTGATACGACGCAATACCCCCTCCCTCTAAAGTAGTAATACTCCTGCGAATGAAAGCCAGCATAAAACACGCATAACGCATTAGCTCGTTATATATAAAACTATATCGCGGTTAATTCCGCCCCTTATTCTTTGTGAGCAACCAAAGTGAGTCTTTATGAAAATCAAAGCGCCTGAAGCGTTAATGGCTGCCGAGGTCACTCGCCGTGGGTTGATGAAAACCACGGCAATTGGCGGTCTCGCCGTTGCCAGCAGTGCCTTCACTCTCCCTTTTACCCGACTGGCGTCGGCGGCGGATGCGTTGTCCCCGGCTACGGCCCCGGAAAACGTGGTGTGGAGCGCCTGTACCGTAAACTGTGGTAGCCGTTGTCCATTACGTATGCATGTGGTGGATGGCGAGATCAAATACGTCGAAACCGACAATACCGGTGACGATAACTACGACGGCTTGCATCAGGTTCGCGCCTGTCTGCGTGGCCGCTCAATGCGCCGCCGGGTTTATAACCCGGACCGTCTGAAGTACCCGATGAAACGCGTCGGTAAGCGCGGGGAAGGGAAGTTCGAGCGCATCAGCTGGGATGAAGCTTACGATATCATCGCCAGCAATATGCAGCGTCTGATAAAAGAGTACGGTAACGAATCCATCTATCTGAACTATGGCACCGGAACGCTTGGGGGAACGCTGACCCGCTCCTGGCCACCGGGCAAAACGCTGGTGGCGCGCTTGATGAACTGCTGCGGCGGTTATCTCAATCACTACGGTGACTACTCTTCTGCACAGATTGCTGCCGGCCTGAACTACACCTACGGTGGCTGGGCAGACGGTAACAGCCCGTCCGATATCGAAAACAGCAAACTGGTGGTGCTTTTCGGTAACAACCCTGGTGAAACGCGGATGAGCGGCGGTGGGGTAACCTATTACCTTGAGCAGGCTCGCGCCAAATCTAACGCCCGGATGATCATCATCGATCCGCGTTATACCGATACGGGTGCAGGCCGGGAAGATGAGTGGATCCCTATTCGCCCGGGTACTGATGCGGCGCTGGTCAGTGCGCTGGCGTGGGTCATGATCACCGAGGACCTTGTCGATCAGCCATTCCTCGATAAATACTGCGTCGGCTATGACGAGAAAACCCTGCCCGCCAGTGCGCCTGCCAACGGGCATTACAAGGCGTATATTCTGGGTCAGGGCAGTGACGGCGTGGCGAAGACCCCGGAGTGGGCATCAAAAATCACCGGGATACCGGCGGAACGTATTGTCCAGCTGGCGCGTGAAATCGGTTCAGCGAAACCGGCCTATATCAGCCAGGGCTGGGGGCCACAGCGTCACGCGAATGGCGAAATCGCCACTCGTGCTATTTCGATGCTCTCCATTCTGACCGGTAACGTGGGTATTAATGGTGGGAATAGTGGTGCGCGCGAAGGTTCCTATTCGCTGCCGTTTGAACGGATGCCAACCCTGGAAAACCCGGTTCAGACCAGTATCTCCATGTTTATGTGGACCGACGCCATTGAGCGCGGGCCGGAGATGACCGCCCTGCGCGATGGCGTACGGGGCAAAGACAAGCTGGATGTGCCGATCAAGATGATCTGGAACTACGCCGGTAACTGCCTTATTAACCAGCACTCGGAGATCAACCGCACCCACGAAATCCTGCAGGATGACAAGAAGTGCGAGATGATTGTGGTGATCGACTGCCACATGACCTCATCGGCGAAATATGCGGATATTCTGCTGCCGGATTGCACCGCCTCGGAGCAGATGGATTTCGCGCTGGATGCCTCCTGCGGCAACATGTCCTACGTGATCTTCACCGACCGGGCCATCAAACCGCGTTTCGAGTGCAAAACCATCTATGAGATGACCTCTGAGCTGGCGAAACGTCTTGGCGTCGAACAACAGTTCACAGAAGGCCGCACTCAGGAAGAGTGGATGCGTCATCTGCATGAACTTTCCCGTAAAGCGATCCCTGACCTGCCGGATTTCGATACCTTCCGCAAGCAGGGCATCTATAAACAGCGCGATCCGCAAGGGCACCACGTGGCGTACAAAGCCTTCCGCGACGATCCGCAGGCAAATCCGCTGACCACGCCATCGGGCAAAATCGAGATTTACTCCGAAGAGCTGGCAAACATTGCCGCAACCTGGGAATTGCCGGAAGGGGATGTTATCGATCCCCTGCCGATCTACACGCCCGGGTTTGAAAACTATAACGATCCGCTGACCGCAAAATTCCCGCTGCAACTGACCGGATTCCACTACAAAGCGCGCGTTCACTCCACCTACGGCAACGTTGATGTGCTGAAAGCCGCCTGCCGCCAGGAGATGTGGATTAACCCGATGGATGCGAAAGCGCGAGGCATCAGCAATGGCGATCGCGTGCGTATCTTTAACGGTCGCGGCGAGGTGCATATCGAAGCCAAAGTGACGCCCCGCATGATGCCTGGCGTTGTCGCGCTGGGGGAAGGCGCGTGGTACAGCCCGGATGCAAACCGCATCGACCAGGCTGGCAGTATTAACGTACTGACCACGCAGCGCCCATCGCCGCTGGCGAAAGGCAACCCGTCCCACACAAACCTTGTTCAGGTTGAGAAGGTGTAAGGAGTAACCGATGACAACCCAGTATGGATTTTTTATTGATTCCAGCCGTTGCACCGGGTGCAAAACCTGCGAGCTGGCCTGCAAGGATTACAAAGACCTGACCCCGGACGTCAGCTTCCGCCGGATCTACGAATACGCGGGCGGCGACTGGCAGGAGGATAACGGCGTCTGGCATCAGAACGTCTTTGCCTATTACCTGTCGATTGCCTGTAACCACTGTGAAGACCCGGCCTGCACCAAAGTGTGCCCGAGCGGGGCGATGCACAAGCGCGACGACGGGTTTGTGGTAGTGAATGAAGACGTCTGCATTGGCTGCCGCTACTGCCATATGGCCTGTCCTTACGGTGCGCCGCAGTACAACGCCGCCAAAGGCCACATGACCAAGTGCGACGGCTGCCATGACCGCGTCGCAGAGGGTAAAAAGCCGATTTGCGTGGAGTCCTGTCCGCTGCGCGCGCTGGACTTCGGCCCGGTTGACGAGCTGCGTAAAAAACACGGCCAGCTTGCGGCCGTCGCGCCGCTGCCGTCCGCGCACTTCACTAAGCCAAGCATTGTGATTAAACCTAACGCCAACAGCCGCCCGACGGGAGATACCTCCGGCTATCTGGCAAACCCGAAGGAGGTGTGAGATGGGAAGTGGATGGCATGAATGGCCGCTGGTGATCTTCACGGTCTTTGGGCAGTGCGTGGCGGGTGGCTTTATTGTGCTCGCGCTGGCGTTACTGAAAGGCGATTTGAAAGCTGAACAGCAGCAGCGCGTGGTGCTGAGTATGTTTGGTCTGTGGGTGTTGATGGGGATCGGTTTTATTGCCTCTACGCTGCACCTCGGCTCGCCAATGCGCGCGTTCAACTCTCTCAATCGCGTGGGGGCATCCTCACTGAGTAACGAAATTGCCAGCGGGGCGATCTTCTTTGCCGTCGGTGGGCTGGGGTGGCTGCTGGCAGCCCTGAAAAAGCTTCCTGCGGGGCTGCGCAACGTGTGGCTGATCGTGACAATGGTGCTGGGCGTGGTCTTCGTGTGGATGATGGTGCGGGTTTATAACACCATCGATACCGTTCCCACCTGGTATAGCGTCTGGACGCCAATGAGTTTCTTCCTGACGATGTTTATCGGCGGGCCGCTGCTGGGCTACCTGCTGCTGCGCGTGGCGGGTGTGGACGGCTGGGCGATGCGTCTGCTCCCTGCCGTTTCGCTGTTGGCGCTGGTGGTAAGCACGATGGTTGCGCTGATGCAGGGCGCTGAGCTGGCAACCATTCACAGCTCCATTCAGCAGGCCTCAACTCTGGTGCCAGAGTACGGTTCTCTGATGGCCTGGCGTGTGGTGTTGCTGGCTGTTGCGCTGGTGTGCTGGATTGCCCCTCAGCTTAAATGTTATCAGCCCGCACTGCCGTTACTGTCAGTGGCCTTTGTGCTGGTGCTGGCAGGGGAGTTGATCGGTCGCGGTGTGTTTTACGGCCTGCATATGACGGTAGGCATGGCTATCGCCAGCTGATTTGATTTTTCGTTATAAAAAGCCGGGACATAGCGCCCGGCTTTTCTTTTTTCCATCATGAAATTTTTCGACTGATGTTTGGTATTAAAAATCCCCTGAAATAAATAAAAACAACCAGATAATTAATATCAGTAGCAGACTTTGCATTAGCAGGATGAGTTTTTTAAATCGACATGGCACATATCGTGCGTGACGCCTGAATCGGTGGATTGACTTTGTTTTTTCCAGTGGCATGATGCGCACGAAATCTGAACTTCCTCACGGTTTTTAATCCATGACCATCTATACCCGGCCAGTGCTCCTGTTGCTCTGTGGCCTGCTTTTGTTGACCCTGGCGATCGCAGTGTTGAATACGCTCGTCCCGCTATGGCTTGCCCATGAAAACTTACCAACCTGGCAGGTGGGTATGGTCAGCTCGTCCTTTTTCACGGGGAACCTGCTGGGCACCCTGATGACGGGGAGCCTGATTAAACGCGTTGGCTTTAACCGCAGCTATTATCTGGCCTCGCTGATTTTCGCTGCCGGCTGTGCCGGGCTGGGCCTGATGGTCGGCTTCTGGAGCTGGATGATCTGGCGCTTTATCGCTGGTGCAGGCTGCGCGATGATTTGGGTTGTGGTGGAAAGTGCGCTGATGTGCAGCGGTACCTCGCGCAACCGGGGACGTCTGCTGGCAGCGTATATGATGGTCTATTACGTGGGAACCGTGCTTGGGCAATTAATGGTCAGCAAACTGCCGACCGACCTGATGAGCGTTCTGCCGTGGGTAACAGGCATGGTCCTGGCGGCGATCCTGCCGCTGCTCTTTACACGCATTGTGAATCAGAACAGTGAGCATCAGGAAGCGACCCACGTCTGGCCGATGCTGAGACTGCGACAGGCGCGTCTGGGCGTGAACGGCTGCATCATCTCCGGGATTGTTCTGGGGTCGCTTTATGGTCTGATGCCGCTCTACCTGAACCATCAGGGCGTCAGTGATTCCGGGATCGGCTTCTGGATGGCGGTAATGGTCAGCGCGGGCATCGTCGGACAGTGGCCGATTGGCCGTCTGGCAGACCGTTTTGGGCGTCTGCTGGTGTTGCGCGTTCAGGTCTTCGTGGTGATCATGGGTTGCCTTGCCATGCTCAGCAATGCCGCGATGGCGCCAGCGCTGTTTATTCTGGGGGCGGCAGGCTTCACACTTTATCCGGTCGCGATGGCCTGGGCCTGTGAAAAAGTTGAACATCACCAGCTGGTGGCGATGAACCAGGCGCTGTTATTAAGCTATACCATTGGCAGTTTGCTGGGGCCGACATTCACCGCGATGCTGATGCAGAATTATTCCGACAATTTGCTGTTTATCATGATTGCCAGCGTGTCGTTTATTTATCTCTTAATGCTACTGCGCAAAGCGGGCGAACATCCCACGCCAGTGGCGCATGCCTGATGAATTAAAAGCCAGTCATTGACTGGCTTTTTTGTCCCCATCACATATAAGAATTTTACGCATTGTTTGTTTATCGCGCCAGGCGATAATTCAGGTGAGTTCTAACACTAAAAGGCAGCAATCATGGCTACACGTCGTTTAACCACTACCGCACTGGCAGTAGTGTTGTCTTTAACGTTTGCTACAGCACCGGTCATGGCTAACCCTGGAAACGGGAATGGCGGTGGTGGTCACGGTAACAGTGGCGGACAAGGTAATGGCGGTAATCACGGCAACGGGAATTCCGGCAATCATGGCAACGGAATGTCCGATACTCATGGCAATAAAAAAAGTGGTATGGACAACCCGGGTAAATCGAATAAAAGCGTCAGCGATGATGTCGATGCTCGCGTGAGCTTCGATCATGCTCGCCATCTGGCAGTGAACTATGGATTAACGGGGTATGAATCGCTGCCTCCGGGCATTGCTAAAAACCTCGCACGTGGCAAACCACTGCCTCCAGGTATTGCGAAGAAAACCGTGCCAGCCTCCATGCTGGGCCAGCTCCCTAACTATCCTGGCTATGAATGGCGCGTGGTCGGTGACGATCTGGTCCTGGTTGCGCTGAGTACTGCGATTGTGACTTCCATTATTAATGGTGTCTTTAAATAAAATACAAAAAGGCCCGGTTCTCACCGGGCCTCTTCTTTAATACATGACCTTGTGTCCGTATTGTTCCAGAATACCTTTCACGCGCTCCATCGTCTCTTTCTTCGGCGGCTTAACACCATCAAGCTTATATTCTTCACCCATCGCCACCCATTTATGTTTACCCAGCTCATGGTAGGGCAGAAGCTCAATTTTCTCGACGTTGCCCATATCGCGGGTAAATTCGCCCAGGCGATGTGCGGAATCATCATCATCAGACCAGCCTGGAACCACGACATAGCGGATCCAGGTTTTGATGCCCTTGGCTGAAATATATTTGGCGAACTCCAGCGTACGGTGGTTGGATACGCCAACCAGGTTCTGGTGGATCTCATCATTCATCTGTTTGAGATCGAGCATGACCAGGTCGGTGACTTCAAGCAATTCATCGATGACCGGATCGTAGCGGCGCACAAACCCGTTCGTGTCGAGGCAGGTGTGTATGCCTTCTTTGTGGCAGGCGCGGAACCAGTCGCGCACAAATTCCGCCTGAAGAATGGCTTCACCACCGGATGCGGTGACGCCTCCGCCGGACGCGTTCATAAAGTGGCGGTAAGTCACCACCTCTTTCATCAGATCTTCAACGGTCACTTCTTTGCCGCCGTGCGTATCCCATGTGTCACGGTTGTGGCAGTACAGGCAGCGCATCAGGCAGCCCTGGAAAAAGGTGATAAAACGGATGCCCGGGCCATCAACAGTGCCACAGGATTCAAAGGAGTGAATGCGACCAATAATTGACATTGCGGTGATATCTCCGAATTTGGCCCATCCCGGGGCCTGTGTTGATGCACAGCTCAAAGGCTATGTCGAGTCTGTTTTGGCTGTTATCCATTCAGTATAGATAGCGGCCAAAAGAGACTGGGGTGGGGAAGAAAAAGGCCCCACTGACGTGGAGCCTTTATTGTACGCTTTTTAACGCGTGATTTCAGTCAATTCCAGTTACATGGACTGAGTGAAAGTACGGGTGATAACGTCCTGCTGCTGTTCTTTAGTCAGGGAGTTAAAGCGTACTGCGTAGCCAGATACACGGATGGTCAGCTGAGGATATTTCTCAGGGTGTTCCATCGCGTCGAGCAGCATTTCACGGTTCATGACGTTCACGTTCAGGTGCTGACCACCTTCGATGGACGCTTCGTGGTGGAAGTAACCATCCATCAGACCCGCGAGGTTAGTTTTACGTACTTCGTCATCTTTACCCAGCGCGTTTGGCACGATAGAGAAGGTGTAAGAGATACCATCTTTCGCGTAAGCAAACGGCAGTTTTGCAACGGAAGTCAGAGAGGCAACCGCACCTTTCTGGTCACGACCGTGCATTGGGTTAGCACCTGGGCCAAATGGCGCGCCAGCACGACGACCGTCTGGGGTGTTACCGGTTTTCTTACCATACACAACGTTAGAGGTGATGGTCAGAACAGACTGAGTCGGGATAGCGTTACGGTAAGTGGTCAGTTTCTGAATTTTCTTCATGAAACGTTCAACCAGGTCAACCGCCATGTCATCAACGCGAGCGTCGTTGTTACCAAACTGCGGATATTCGCCTTCGATTTCGAAGTCGATAGCCAGACCGTCTTCGTCACGAATTGGTTTAACTTTCGCATATTTGATAGCAGACAGGGAGTCAGCAGCAACGGACAGACCTGCGATACCACACGCCATGGTACGGATAACGTCACGGTCATGCAGCGCCATCAGAGAGGCTTCGTAGCTGTACTTGTCGTGCATGTAGTGGATAACGTTCAGTGCAGTAACGTACTGTTTCGCCAGCCAGTCCATGAAGTGATCCATGCGATCCATGACTTCGTCATAGTTCAGCACATCGCCTTTGATTGGTTCAGACTTAGGACCAACCTGCATTTTCAGTTTTTCATCAACGCCGCCGTTGATAGCGTACAGCATGGTTTTCGCCAGGTTTGCACGCGCACCGAAGAACTGCATTTGTTTACCAACAACCATTGGGCTTACGCAGCATGCGATAGCGTAGTCGTCGTTGTTGAAGTCCGGACGCATCAGGTCATCATTCTCATACTGCAGAGAAGAGGTGTCGATGGACACTTTAGCGGCGAATTTCTTGAAGTTCAGAGGCAGTTTTTCAGACCACAGAACGGTGATGTTTGGCTCCGGAGAAGGACCCATGGTGTACAGGGTGTTCAGGAAGCGGAAGCTGTTTTTGGTGACCAGAGTACGGCCATCTACGCCCATACCACCGATAGATTCGGTTGCCCAGATTGGGTCACCAGAGAACAGTTCATCATACTCTGGGGTACGCAGGAAGCGAACCATACGCAGTTTCATGACCAGGTGGTCAATCATTTCCTGAGCGTCTTGCTCGGTGATTTTACCTGCTTTCAGGTCACGTTCGATGTACGCGTCCAGGAAGGTGGATACACGACCGAAGGACATTGCTGCACCGTTCTGAGACTTAACCGCGGCCAGGTAGCCGAAGTAGGTCCACTGGATAGCTTCCTGAGCGTTAGTTGCAGGACCAGAGATATCGCAGCCATATTTAGCAGCCATCTCTTTGATCTGACCCAGCGCACGGTGCTGTTCAGCGATCTCTTCACGCAGACGGATGGTCGCTTCCAGGTTTACGCCGTTTTCCAGATCGGACTGCAGGGAAACGAACTGCGCGTATTTGTCTTTCATCAGGAAGTCGATACCGTACAGCGCAACGCGACGGTAGTCACCGATGATACGGCCACGGCCGTAGGCATCTGGCAGACCAGTCAGAACACCGGATTTACGGCAGTTCAGAATGTCTTTGGTGTAAACATCGAATACACCCTGGTTGTGGGTTTTACGGTATTCGGTGAAGATTTTTTTCAGCATTGGGTCCAGCTCGCGGTTGTACGCTTTGCAGGAACCTTCAACCATTTTGATACCACCGAACGGGATGATCGCACGTTTCAGTGGTGCTTCAGTCTGCAGACCAACGATTTTCTCAAGGGCTTTGTTGATGTAACCAGCATCGTGAGAAGTGATGGTGGAAGCAACGGAGGTGTCAAAATCAACTGGCGCGTGAGTGCGGTTTTCCAGTTTTACGCCTTCCATTACGCTGTCCCACAGCTTGGTGGTCGCTTCAGTTGCGCCAGCCAGGAAGGATTCGTCACCTTCATACGGGGTATAGTTTTTCTGAATGAAGTCACGTACGTTTACTTCATTCTGCCAGTCACCTTTTGCAAAACCTTCCCAGGCTGTGGCTAACTTTTCATTAAGCTCGGACATGTAACACCTACCTTCTTAAGTGGATTTTTTATTTACTGCCTGAGATAACCATCAATGATGATCGTCGCCACGCAGGTAAATGACCCAGTATGTCAACCCAACTAACAGACCCCCACCGATAATGTTCCCGATAGTGACAGGGATCAGGTTATCAGTAATGAAATTCATAATAGTCAGGTGAGAGAAACTTTCCGGGGTTGAACCAACTGCAGTCCAGAACTCCGGGCTCGCAAAGTTGCGGATTACAATACCCATTGGGATCATAAACATGTTCGCGATACTGTGCTCGAAGCCGCTGGCAACAAACATCGCAACCGGCAGAACCATAATCATGGCTTTGTCCATCAGGCTACGGCCGGAGTAACTCATCCATACCGCCAGACAGACCATCAGGTTCGCGAGGATGCCAAGTGCAACCGCTTCGATAAATGTGTGGTGCATTTTGTGGTCTGCGGTCTGCAGGACGTTCAGTCCCCAGCCACCGTTGGCGGTCATATACTCGCCAGAGAGCCACATCAACAAAACAAAGAGCAGACAGCCAATCAGGTTACCAACATAGACGTTAAGCCAGTTGCGCGCCAGTTGACCCCAGGTAATTCTTCCGCTGGCTTTTGCTACGACAATCAGCACCGTTGAGGTGAAGAGGTCGGCGCCGCAGATAACGCACAGAATCAGACCCAGTGAGAAGCAAATGCCGCCAATCAGTTTGGCCATGCCGTAAGGCATCGCGGCAGTACCGGTGGTGGCAGTGATGTAGAAGACGAACGCGATAGAGATGAACACACCAGCCGTGATCGCCAGATAGAACGTCTTCATCGGGTGTTTCGTTGCTTTATAGACACCTGCTTCTTCGGCCACTTTGGCCATCGCAGCAGGGAGTAAAAGATCAAAAGGGTTGTCAGCTTTCACACTAACTCTCTCTTTATTAAGTCGGCGACGAGATACTAACAAAGCATTATAGAAGAGAAATTGATATAGATCATATCTCGCCTGGCTTATAGGCCCGCAGTGTGTATGGTTTTACGACAATTGCGGTGTAAGTTTTTGATTATCCGTGTAAAAATAAATTTTAAAAGTTATGAAAAGAGTTGAATTTTTTCGGTCGGCCACCTCTGAAACAGTTAATTAATATGGAGTATTTGCCATAAAAAGTAACAGTAAAGCCCAGGTAAATATTATTATATTTACCCATATTTAACTTTATTATTACATTCAACGTTCATTGCCGAAAAAATAAAAAACAGGGCAATGAAATTGCCCCGTAATATAGCCCAGACGATTAAATACGCCTACTGCTGATAATGTTATATGCGCTTATTTTGACCAATAAGCGGCTTTTGCTTTCTGCAGTTTTTCATAGGCCTTCAACAGCGACTGATGCGCAGGGAAGGCTTTCAGATCGCTGTCTACCGCCTGCAGTCCGTAGAATGGCGCTTCGCCGCTCAGGGCCGCGCTGGCGGCTTCTACCGCCTCGGCACCGTACATGCGCACGAAGGCATTCAGGTACTGCAGTGGCTCACGATCCTCTTCCTGCGCAAGAAGCAGGAGGGTTTGCAGGCAGCGGTAGTAGTTGGTGCGCTCGGCAGAGAACACTGACTGGTTGAATTCCATGGTCCACTCGGTCCAGGCCAGGGCCTGATCCAGATCGCCGCCAGCCAGCGCCAGCATCGCTTTCAGCTCGCCGATGCGCAGGGTATACCAGCCGTTGTCTTTACCGGTAGCCAGACCCAGCAGTTCACGTACGCGCGTGAAGTCATCATGGCCTTCGTCGTCCAGCTGGGCGATCAGGTTCAGATAATCCTCTTTTTCCCACTCGCTGCCCGGCAGGGCCAGCAGCGTTTCACGCAGGTGCGCACCCATGCTGTTGTTCGCCAGCCACAGATCTTCAGCCGGATAGATATCGGACATGCCCGGCACCAGAATACGGCAGGCGTAAACACCCAGATGTTCGTAGTCAGCAATGTAGACTTCTTTATCTTCCGCGTTGAAGATAGCCATCAGGGTAGCGAACTCTTCTTCGGTCGTACCGGCAAAGCTCCAGTCGACGAATGGATAGTCTGCGTCCTGCTTGAACATATCCCAGGAGATCAAACCGCTGGAGTCGATGAAGTGGGTTTCGAGGTTGGTATGCTCGGCCACTTCTTCATCGTCAAAGGTTGGTGGAGTAAATACATCGAGATCTTTCAGGCTACGGCCCTGCAGCAGCTCGGTGACGGTACGCTCCAGTGCCACGCCAAAGTCAGGATGCGCGCCGAAGGAGGCGAAGCAGGTGCCGTTCGTCGGGTTAAACAGCACAACGCAGATAACCGGGTATTTACCGCCCAGCGAGCCATCATACGCAAAGATGGGGAAGCCTTCTGCCTCCAGCTTAGCAATGGATTCCACCACGCCCGGATAGCGCGCCAGCACGTCGGCCGGAATTTCAGGCAGACTGATGGATTCAGCAATGATGCGGTTTTTAATGTGGCGCTCAAACACTTCTGACAGCCCCTGCACACGCGCTTCATTGCGGGTATTACCGGCGGACATGCCGTTAGAGACATACAGGTTACCGACAATGTTCATCGGGATGTACACGGTCTGTTCATCAGACTGACGGGTGAACGGCAGGGCGCAGATCCCACGCTCTTCATTACCCGACTGCAGATCGATCAGCATGCTGGCGGTCAGTTCATTTTCCGGATCGTAGAACGCACGCAGACGCGCATCCAGAATGTCTTCCGGCAGTTCATCGTCTTCGGTCAGCGGGAACCATTTTTCATTGGGATAGTGAACGAACGGGCCGTTAGCGATGGTTTCACCCAGCCAGAAATCGGCGAAGAAGTAGTTGGTCGACAGACGTTCAAAATACTCACCCAGCGCAGAAGCCAGCGCCGCTTTTTTCGTCGCGCCTTTACCGTTGGTAAAGCACAGTGCACAGTCTTTATCGCGAATATGCACGGACCAGACGTGAGGCACTGGATTAAGCCAGGAGGCTTCTTCGATATTAAAGCCCAGGTCGGTCAGTTTCTGCTGGAAGCGAGCGATGGAATCTTCCAGGGCGGCGTCTTTGCCGGGGATAAACGTTTGAGTCATGGCGTTCACTTTTATCGTACGTAAAGCGCGCAATGATACGGGTTTTGCGTGACGGGTGCTATCTCCGGCGAAAATAAAAGACTGGGCTATGCTTACTGTCAGTAACTGACTGTTAAGGCATAAAAAAATGAAAGCATTCGATCTGCAAAGGATGGCGTTTGATAAAGTCCCACCCGAATTTTTAGGCGAAGTGGCGCTGCGTAGTCTGTATACCTTCGTCCTGGTCTTCCTGTTTCTTAAAATCACCGGTCGGCGTGGCGTACGGCAGATGTCGTTGTTTGAGGTGCTGATCATTCTGACGCTGGGTTCAGCGGCGGGGGATGTCGCTTTTTACGATGATGTGCCAATGGTGCCGGTGTTTATTGTCTTCGTCACGCTGGCGCTGCTTTACCGGCTGGTCATGTGGCTGATGTCGAAAAGCGAAAAGCTGGAAGACATGCTTGAAGGGAAACCCGTCGTTATCGTTGAGAACGGACAGCTGGCCTGGGAAAATGTCCAAAGCGCCAATATGACCGAATTTGAGTTCTTTATGGAGCTGCGGCTGAACAGCGTGGAGCAGCTTGGGCAAGTGCGTCTGGCGATAATGGAAACGAATGGGCAAATCAGCGTGTATTACTATCCTGACGACGAGGTTAAGCCAGGGCTCTGTATTCTGCCGGATATGTTGATCGAGCGGTTTAAAACGGTACCGGAATCCGGCGAATATGCCTGTGTAAGATGTAGCCATGTCGTTGCCATGCACGTGGGCGATCATCAATTATGTCCCCGCTGTACAAATCCGGAATGGTCGAAGGTTAGCCGGGCCAAACGCCTTGTCTGACAGCCATTTTGTCGGTTTTGTGACAGCGAGGCGACAGATTGTATTGTGTGACGAAGGGCACATTTCACCGGTCATAAGTTTTAGACATTGCGGCGCGTGTCACTGAATGATAAAACCGATATCCACAGTTATAACTTATGGCTTTTAGCGTGGTGAGGGGAAATGGCTCAAGTCTTTAATTTCAGTTCAGGTCCGGCAATGTTACCGGCAGACGTGCTTAAACAGGCTCAACAGGAACTTTGTGACTGGAACGGTCTGGGTACGTCGGTGATGGAAATCAGCCACCGAGGTAAAGAGTTTATTCAGGTGGCGGAAGAAGCAGAAAAGGATTTTCGCGATCTGCTGAACATTCCCTCGAACTACAAAGTATTGTTCTGCCACGGTGGTGGACGCGGCCAGTTTGCTGGCGTACCGCTGAATATTCTGGGTGACAAAACCACGGCAGACTATGTTGACGCTGGCTACTGGGCTGCCAGCGCGGTGAAGGAGGCGCACAAGTATTGCACGCCAAACGTCATCGACGCCAAAGTGACCGTTGATGGCCTGCGTGCCGTTAAGCCAATGAGCGAGTGGCAGCTCTCTGACAACGCCGCGTATCTGCACTACTGCCCGAACGAAACCATTGACGGGATTGCCATCGACGAGACGCCGGACTTCGGTAAAGACGTGGTGGTTGCCGCTGACTTCTCCTCCACCATTCTCTCTGCGCCGATTGACGTCAGCCGCTACGGTGTCATCTATGCGGGTGCGCAGAAAAATATCGGCCCTGCAGGCCTGACTATCGTCATCGTACGTGACGATCTGCTGGGTAAAGCGCATAAATCCTGCCCGTCGATTCTTGATTACACTGTGCTGAACGATAACGACTCCATGTTCAACACCCCACCGACGTTTGCCTGGTATCTCTCCGGCCTGGTCTTTAAATGGCTGAAGCAAAACGGCGGCGTGGCGCAGATGGACAAGATCAATCAGCAGAAAGCTGAACTGCTGTACGGCGTCATTGATAAGAGTGATTTCTATCGTAACGATGTGGCGAAAGCCAACCGTTCCCGCATGAACGTGCCGTTCCAGCTGGCGGACAGCAACCTGGATAAAGTATTCCTGGAAGAGTCTTTCGCCGCAGGTCTGCATGCGCTGAAAGGTCACCGTGTGGTAGGCGGCATGCGCGCCTCCATCTATAACGCCATGCCGCTGGAAGGCGTTAACGCCCTGACCGATTTCATGATTGACTTCGAACGTCGCCACGGTTGATTGCGCTGTTTTCACCCCCGTAGCCCTGCTGCGGGGTTTTTATTATGTTGAGTTGAGAGTTAAGTTTCATGGAATCCCTGACGTTACAACCTATCGCGCGGGTAGATGGCACCATCAATCTGCCTGGTTCAAAAAGTGTCTCGAACCGCGCTCTGCTGCTGGCAGCTCTGGCAAACGGCACCACCGTCCTCACGAACCTGCTGGACAGCGATGACGTGCGCCATATGCTCAATGCGCTGAAAGCGTTGGGAGTTCACTACACGCTGTCTGACGACCGTACCCGCTGTGAAGTGACGGGGAACGGCGGTGCGCTACGTTCAGCCGAGGAACTGGAGCTGTTTCTGGGTAACGCGGGAACCGCCATGCGCCCACTGGCGGCAGCTCTGTGCCTGGGCAGCAACAATATTGTTCTGACCGGCGAGCCGCGCATGAAAGAGCGTCCGATCGGTCATCTGGTGGATGCCCTTCGTCAGGGCGGTGCCCAGATTGACTATCTGGAGCAAGAGAATTACCCACCACTGCGCCTTCGCGGTGGCTTTACCGGCGGCAACGTTGAGGTGGACGGCAGCGTCTCCAGCCAGTTCCTGACGGCACTGTTGATGACTGCACCGCTGGCACCGCAGGATACGGTCATCACCATCAAGGGCGACCTGGTGTCTAAGCCGTACATTGATATCACCCTGCATCTGATGAAAACCTTCGGTGTGGAGGTGGAAAACCACGCGTATCAGCGCTTCGTGGTTCGCGGTGCGCAGCAGTATCAGTCTCCGGGTAACTATCTGGTTGAAGGTGACGCCTCATCTGCGTCTTACTTCCTGGCGGCAGGAGCGATTAAAGGCGGTACGGTGAAAGTGACCGGTATTGGCCGTAACAGCGTGCAGGGCGATATTCGTTTTGCTGATGTGCTGGAGAAAATGGGTGCGGTGGTGACCTGGGGGGAGGATTTCATCGCCTGTACACGTGGTGAACTCAACGCCATCGATATGGACATGAACCACATTCCTGACGCGGCAATGACCATTGCCACCGCTGCGCTCTTTGCAAAAGGTACCACGACGCTGCGTAACATCTACAACTGGCGCGTGAAAGAAACCGACCGTCTGTTCGCGATGGCTACCGAGTTGCGTAAAGTAGGCGCCGAAGTGGAAGAGGGCGAAGACTATATTCGCGTGACGCCTCCGGCAAAACTGCAGTTCGCGGAAATCGGAACTTACAACGATCACCGTATGGCGATGTGCTTCTCGCTGGTGGCGTTGTCCGATACACCTGTCACGATCCTCGATCCGAAATGTACGGCGAAAACCTTCCCGGACTATTTCGAACAGCTGGCCCGCATCAGTACACTGGCCTGATGACATGATGCCGCATCACCCGATGCGGCATTTCCTTACGTTTTCTGACGTTTGTTCCCGCACATTTCTTCTACACTCTGCTTCATTAATTCCGTAATTTGCACGCAAAGGTAACAGTTGCGCACGTTGGCGCGTATAATGCGCGGCGTTCATGTTAACGGTATGCCTTTATTAAGGAGAAAAAGATGACGGCAGTTGCCCCGGTAATCACCATTGATGGGCCTAGTGGCGCAGGGAAAGGAACTCTGTGCAAGGCGATGGCGGAAGCATTGCAATGGCATCTTTTAGATTCGGGAGCTATCTATCGCGTGCTGGCGCTGGCAGCGCTGCATCACCATGTGGATGTTGCGTCTGAAGAGGCGCTGGTTCCGCTGGCTGCGCATCTGGATGTGCGTTTTGTCTCGACCGATGGCAACCTCGAAGTGATCCTGGAAGGGGAAGATGTGAGCGGCGAAATTCGTACGCAGGAGGTTGCTAACGCTGCCTCTCAGGTAGCGGCTTTCCCGCGCGTTCGTGAGGCCCTGTTACGCCGTCAGCGTGCTTTCCGTGAAGCACCCGGCCTGATCGCTGACGGGCGAGATATGGGGACGGTTGTATTCCCTGATGCGCCAGTGAAAATTTTCCTTGACGCCTCCTCGGAAGAACGGGCTCAACGCCGCATGCTTCAGTTGCAGGAGAAGGGCTTTAGTGTTAACTTTGATCGCCTTTTATCCGAGATAAAAGAGCGCGATGACCGCGACCGTAACCGCGCCGTCGCCCCACTTGTTCCTGCAGAAGATGCATTAGTTCTGGATTCCACCAGTTTAACTATTGAGCAAGTGATTGAAAAAGCGCTACAATATGCGCGCCAAAAACTGGCACTCGCGTAATTGCGACCGATTTAGCAGTACCCCCGCTGCAATGGATTGACGGCGGGTATGTGAAACAACCCCATCCGGCACGGAGCCAGGTGGACGTTAATATTAACCTGAAGATTAAACATGACTGAATCTTTTGCTCAACTGTTTGAAGAATCCTTAAAAGAAATCGAAACCCGTCCGGGTTCCATCGTTCGCGGTGTTGTTGTTGCTATCGACAAAGACGTAGTACTGGTTGACGCCGGTCTGAAATCTGAGTCCGCCATTCCGGCAGAGCAGTTCAAAAACGCCCAGGGCGAGCTGGAAATCCAGGTAGGTGACGAAGTTGACGTTGCTCTGGACGCAGTAGAAGACGGCTTCGGCGAAACCCTGCTGTCTCGTGAAAAAGCTAAACGTCACGAAGCATGGATCACGCTGGAGAAAGCTTACGAAGAAGCTGAAACTGTGGTCGGTGTTATCAACGGCAAAGTTAAAGGTGGCTTCACTGTTGAGCTGAATGGTATTCGTGCGTTCCTGCCAGGTTCTCTGGTAGACGTTCGTCCAGTCCGTGACACCCTGCACCTCGAAGGCAAAGAGCTTGAGTTCAAAGTAATCAAGCTGGACCAGAAGCGTAACAACGTTGTTGTTTCCCGTCGTGCCGTTATCGAATCCGAAAACAGCGCAGAACGCGATCAGCTGCTGGAAAACCTGCAGGAAGGCATGGAAGTCAAAGGTATCGTTAAGAACCTCACTGACTACGGCGCATTCGTTGACCTGGGCGGCGTTGATGGCCTGCTGCACATCACCGACATGGCGTGGAAACGCGTTAAGCACCCAAGCGAAATCGTGAACGTGGGCGACGAAATCACTGTTAAAGTGCTGAAGTTCGACCGCGAGCGTACTCGTGTATCCCTCGGCCTGAAACAGCTGGGCGAAGATCCATGGGTAGCTATCGCTAAGCGTTACCCAGAAGGTACCAAACTGACTGGCCGCGTGACCAACCTGACTGACTACGGCTGCTTCGTTGAAATCGAAGAAGGCGTTGAAGGTCTGGTACACGTTTCCGAAATGGACTGGACCAACAAAAACATCCACCCATCCAAAGTTGTTAACGTTGGTGACGTAGTGGAAGTTATGGTTCTGGATATCGACGAAGAACGTCGTCGTATCTCCCTGGGCCTGAAGCAGTGCAAAAACAACCCATGGCAGCAGTTCGCGGAAACCCACAACAAGGGCGACCGTGTTGAAGGTAAAATCAAGTCTATCACTGACTTCGGTATCTTCATCGGCCTGGACGGCGGCATCGACGGCCTGGTTCACCTGTCTGACATCTCCTGGAACGTTGCAGGCGAAGAAGCAGTTCGTGAATACAAAAAAGGCGACGAAATCGCAGCAGTTGTTCTGCAGGTTGACGCAGAGCGTGAGCGTATCTCTCTGGGCGTTAAACAGCTCGCAGAAGATCCGTTCAACAACTGGGTTGCACTGAACAAGAAAGGCGCAATCGTAAACGGTAAAGTGACTGCAGTTGACGCTAAAGGCGCAACCGTAGAACTGGCTGACGGCGTTGAAGGTTACCTGCGCGCTTCTGAAGCTTCACGTGACCGCGTTGAAGATGCCACTCTGGTTCTGAACGTTGGCGACGATGTTGAAGCTAAGTTCACCGGTGTTGACCGTAAGAACCGTGCAATCAGCCTGTCTGTTCGTGCGAAAGACGAAGCTGACGAGAAAGATGCAATCGCTACTGTTAACAAACAGGAAGATGCAAACTTCTCTAACAACGCAATGGCTGAAGCTTTCAAAGCAGCTAAAGGCGAGTAATATCAAGTCCTCAGCATCCTTTGAGCGGTAACGCATTTATCGCGCGAAGGATGAGGAGCAAACTTGACAGATTGCAGGATTCGTCCTGTAATCAATAACAAAGGGCGGCTACGGCCGCCCTTGTTTAATGAGCTGTTCAGCTAATTGGTTTGAAAGGAACCGGAGGAATCATGACCAAGTCAGAATTGATTGAAAGACTTGCCAGTCAGCAACCGCATATCCCAGCTAAAGCAGTGGAAGATGCCGTAAAAGAGATGCTGGAGCATATGGCCACCACTCTTGCCCAGGGCGAGCGCATTGAAATCCGCGGTTTCGGTAGTTTTTCTCTGCACTATCGTGCTCCACGTACCGGGCGTAACCCGAAGACTGGCGATAAAGTCGAGCTGGAAGGTAAGTACGTTCCACACTTTAAGCCGGGTAAAGAACTGCGCGATCGCGCCAATATTTACGGCAACTGAGTTTAGCCATCAGGTTAAACTGGGTTCAAAAGAAAGCACCTCCGGGTGCTTTTTTTGTACTTATCGTTTTTATTCTGAAGCCGTGCCGCAATCCCCGTGTCGTTTTCTGCAAACCGACAAAAACAGTGCAGCGCGCGCTGTAACCTGCATTTTATTCAACTGACGCCTCTCTCCCTCTTCTTACATACTGCCGCCCTGAAACAGGGAGGTCGTAATGGGAATTCCCACACTAAGTCTGTGCGCCATTCTGGCGATAGTGCCGCTACTCTGGTTACCTGAACTACCTGCACGGCATACTGTATGGATCATGGTTGCCGGCGGGTTGGTGCTGGGCTTACAGCGAAGCATCAGTCTGAAGTGTATCGGTATGGGGTTGTTATTTTGCGCGTGGGGTATTCTGGCAGCGCAGGAAAGCGTCTGGCCGATGCAGCATTTAACCACCGGTGCAGTCAAGGCTGAGGTAGAGATCACCGCCACCGATGGCGCAACAGTCCATCAGGGGAAAATCGTTGCACTTAATGGTAAGCGCTGGTGGGCATCGACGGGCATCGTGCTGTATGGCAATTACCTGCCGCAAAAGGCCTGCGCGGGTCAGCGCTGGGCCATGACGCTCAGGCTCAGGCCTGTACATGGTGAACTAAACGACGGGGGATATGATCCTCAGCGAAATGCTTTTGCCCGGCATCAAACGTTAAGCGGACGTTTTACACGGGCAGAAATAATTGATGAACGCTGTAGCTTGCGTGCCCGCTATCTGTCATCGCTGCACGACACCCTTTCAGCCTATCGATGGGGAGCGGTGATCCTGGGGCTGGGGATGGGCGAGCGCCTGGATGTGCCCCGGGAAATAAAAACACTGATGCGTGAAACCGGCACGTCGCATCTGATGGCGATCTCGGGTTTGCACATCGCTCTGGCGGCTTCCATCGTCTGGTTGCTTGCCAGGGGTATTCAGTTTTTATTGCCGTGTCAGTGGATCCGCTGGCAGATGCCACTGCTTGCGGGACTGTTTTTTGCGGCCTTCTACGCATGGCTGACGGGTCTGCAGCCGCCTGCATTACGCACGGTCATCGCGCTTGCGGTGCTGGCCGCTCTGCGGATCGGCGCGCGTCAGTGGTCAGCATGGCAGGTCTGGTGTAGCTGTATTGCAGCGATACTCATCGTTGATCCGCTGGCGGTGCTTTCTCAAAGCCTGGTGTTGTCAGCGTTTGCTGTCGCGGCGTTGATTTTCTGGTATCAGTGGCTGCCACTCCCCAGCTGGCGCTGGACTCGCCGGGTGCGACCCCTGGTAAATTTACTCTATCTGCAGGTTGGGATGTTGCTGCTGCTCCTGCCTTTGCAGGTGTTGATGTTCCATGGCTTCAGCGTCTCTTCGCTGGTGGCCAATCTCTTTGCCGTTCCGCTGGTGACCTTTATCTCGGTTCCGCTGATCCTGCTCGGTATGCTACTGCACCTGCTCCCGCTAGTCTCCCTGGAGACTGGCGTATGGTTTGCGGCAAATAAGTCCCTGGCCGGATTGTTCTGGCTGTTGCAGCGTCTGCCTGATGGTTGGCAGGATGTCGATGAGCGCTGGCAGTACCTGGCATTGCTGCCCTGGCTGGCCATTATCGGCTGGCGCTTTCGCTCCTGGAAAAGCATGCCGGCGGTGTGTCTGACAGGAACTGTCGTGCTGGCATCCCCATTCATGCAAACGGAGAAAACCGATAGCTGGACGTTGCATATGCTGGATGTGGGGCAGGGGCTATCAATGGTTATTGAGCGGCAGGGTAAAGCGCTTCTATACGACACCGGTCCCGGCTGGCCTGGGGGAGACAGTGCGCAGCAGTTGATTATTCCGTGGTTACGCTGGCATCACCTGCAACCAGAGGGCGTTATTCTCAGTCACGAGCACCTGGACCATGCAGGTGGTCTGGCATCGCTGCAGGCGGCATGGCCCGGCTTATGGGTACGCAGCCCGCTGGGGTGGGCGCAGCATCTTTCGTAAGCGTTAAGTGAGCGCCGTATTGACGGCTATTTATTGGTGAGATCTACGTTC
>NZ_JACASJ010000200.1:0-3727 GCF_013391025.1 Enterobacter sp. SECR19-1250
CGCGTATGACAGGATACGGAGGACGGTTGTGGCGCACGTATTCGGTGAACGCACGTTGGCCACGCTGGAGCGTCTTCTGAGCCTGCTGTCGGCCTTTGAGGTCGTGGTATGGATGACGGATGGCTGGCCGCTGTATGAATCACGCCTGAAGGGAGAACTGCACGTTATCAGCAAGCGATATACGCAGCGCATTGAGCGGCATAACCTGAATCTGAGGCAGCATCTGGCAAGGCTGGGCAGGAAGTCACTGTCGTTCTCAAAATCGGTGGAGCTGCATGACAAAGTCATCGGGCATTATCTGAACATAAAACACTATCAGTAAGTTGGAGTCATTACCAAGATTGCAACATGAAGCCTGTCGGTATTGACAATTTTATACTCTTCAAGAAAGTTTAACATGCAACGGGTAGAGTTGCGTGCCAGAAATTCATTATCCCAATAGTCACCGTTCCAGGTGAGCGAAATATCATGATTGTTTTCTTTATAGTCTCCAGTTAGAGATTCGGAGTCCGTTCTGAAGCAGTTGGCCTGTTTTTTATAGACAGGTTTAAGTGACAGGTACTTACTAAGATCGAGATAAAATGCCATGTCATCAGTAATGAATACGTTCTTGTTTGGTTCGTAGTTGAGAGATTTAATATAATCGAAAGTGATATCTTCGCGGCAAAAAACAACTAACTTATCAATGTTGTTGGTGAGTAAATCGCTATACCCTCTGATTGTCGACGGCATTATTATTACTTTATGAAATTTTCCAATATTATTCTGGATAAAATCACGACCTTCAGAATACAATCCTTCTATGAGGTTTCCTCCGCCGCCAAAAATTAAAATATCAGTATCAGAACTGTAGCGCTCGCCATCTCTGTAAGGGGTATAGGTAAGAGCATTTCGTTCGAAAAAGTCATACGTCGCAGATGCAATTACACCATCGCCAGCATTACCAGGGTTTGCCTTATAGACAAATCGATGAGATGGATGATAGGATTTTAGAAATAAATCAAGTTTTAACTCTGCGTTGGTCATTTTTTGTCCTATTTAACAAAAGCTACCGATTGCTATCTTATTCTACTTCAACTCACTCATTATTATAGAAAAGTCTAGGTTACTAAGGAAAGGTTACAATGAAGAAAGTTCTTATAATGACGCCGGACATTGAGGGGCCTGTCCGTAACGGCGGCATTGGTACTGCTTTCACTGCTCTTGCCACTACTTTGGCAAAAAAAGGGTATGATGTCGATGTATTGTATACATGTGGTGACTATTCGGAATCGTCTGTATCAAAATTTAGCGACTGGTCACGTATTTATAGTACCTTTGGTATCAATCTGCTAAGCACCGGACTGGTAAAAGAGATTAATATTGATGCACCTTATTTTAGAAGGAAAAGTTATTCAATTTTGCTCTGGTTGAAAGAAAATAATATCTATGACACTGTTATTTCTTGTGAATGGCAGGCAGATCTTTATTACACTTTGTTAAGTAAAAAGAATGGCACTGGTTTTGAAAATACGAAGTTCATTGTAAATACTCACAGTTCAACGTTATGGGCTGATGAAGGTAATTACCAGCTCCCATATGATCAGAACCATCTTGAACTCTATTATATGGAGAAAATGGTGGTTGAAATGGCGGATGAGGTTGTTAGTCCGTCTCAGTATTTAATTGATTGGATGTTGAGTAAACACTGGAATGTTCCTGAAGAATGCCATGTAATTTTAAATTGTGAGCCATTTCAAGGGTTTGAGGCGAGAAGTGATGTTATAGTTAAAACAAATGAAAAGCCAGCTTCTGGCGTTGAGCTTGTATTTTTCGGTCGACTTGAAACCCATAAAGGGCTTGACATATTCCTCCGCGCATTAAGAAAAATATCTGACGAAGATAAAGAGACCGTCTCTGGTGTAACCTTCCTCGGAAAAAATGTTACTATAGGGAAAACTGATTCATTTACTTATATTATGAATCAGACTAAAAATTTGGGACTCGCAGTTAATATCATCAGCGATTATGATCGTACCAACGCTAACGAATATATAAAAAGAAAAAATGTATTAGTCATCATCCCATCGCTTGTAGAAAACTCCCCCTATACTGTTTATGAATGCTTGATTAATAACGTTAATTTCCTCGCCTCAAATGTTGGTGGAATTCCAGAACTTATTCCGCAGGAACATCATGCGGAAGTTCTATTTACTCCGACACCTGTTGATTTATACGAAAAAATTCACTATCGCTTAAAAAATATAAATATCAAACCAGGGCTTACTGAATCACAAGACAATATTAAAGAAGCTTGGTTTGCCGCAGTTGAACGGAAAAAAAACTGCGCATTCAAGAAAATCGATGAATCTAACAGCCCGTTAGTTAGCGTGTGTATCACTCACTTCGAACGTCACCATTTGCTCCAGCAAGCACTCGCCTCAATAAAATCTCAAACTTACCAAAATATTGAGGTCATCCTGGTTGATGATGGAAGTACGACGGAAGAGTCTGATCGTTATTTGAATCTCATCGAGAATGATTTTAACTCTCGAGGCTGGAAAATCGTCCGTAGTTCTAATAACTATCTGGGCGCTGCAAGGAATTTGGCTGCGCGACACGCCTCCGGCGAATATCTGATGTTTATGGACGATGATAATGTGGCTAAGCCTTTTGAGGTGGAAACATTTGTTACGGCAGCATTAAACTCTGGGGCCGATGTGTTAACCACACCAAGCGATCTTATTTTTGATGAGGAGTTCCCTTCTCCGTTCCGTAAAATGACGCACTGCTGGCTTCCGTTAGGACCTGATTTAAATATCGCCAGCTTTAGTAACTGCTTTGGTGATGCTAATGCGCTGATCAGAAAAGAAGTTTTCGAAAAAGTAGGCGGATTTACTGAGGATTATGGTTTAGGTCATGAAGACTGGGAGTTTTTTGCAAAAATATCGTTACAGGGATATAAATTGCAAGTCGTCCCAGAACCTCTATTTTGGTATAGAGTTGCAAACTCCGGCATGTTGTTAAGTGGAAATAAGACTAAAAACAACTACCGTAGTTTCCGTCCATTTATGGATGAGAATGTTAAATATAATTATGCAATGGGGTTGATACCTTCCTACCTCGAGAAGATTCATGAGCTTGAGAGTGAAGTGAGTCGGTTGCGCAGCATCAATGGCGGTCATTCTGTTAGTAACGAGTTACAGCTTTTAAATAATAAGATTGATGGTCTTATTTCTCAGCAGAGAGATGGTTGGGCCCATGACCGCTTTAATGCTCTGTATGAAGCAATTCATGGGTTGATACCTTCCTACCTCGAGAAGATTCATGAGCTTGAGAGTGAAGTGAGTCGGTTGCGCAGCATCAATGGCGGTCATTCTGTCAGTAACGAGTTACAACTTTTAAATAATAAGATTGATGGTCTTATTTCTCAGCAGAGAGATGGTTGGGCCCATGACCGCTTTAATGCTCTGTATGAAGCAATTCATGTCCAGGGCGCAAGACGAGGCACCAGTCTGGTTCGCCGGGTGGCCCGGAAAGTGAAGTCAATGTTAAAATAAAATAATATGCGGGGCCCAAAAGGGCTCCGCGAAAATAATGTTAACTTTCAGCGAATTTTAATTGTTCAGGAGCACTCAGTTCACCCCCTGATATCAGAGTATTTTTATCCCGCCATCAATACCTGAACTCTTTCATCCGTCATTCCGCAGCTAATTCCAGAATTTAAATAGCGTGATCTGGCGATCAG
>NZ_JACASJ010000201.1:0-3664 GCF_013391025.1 Enterobacter sp. SECR19-1250
ACAACCCGCTACGGGGGAGACTTACCCGAAATCTGATTTATTCAACAAAGCCATTCAGACCTGATATCATTGAGATAGATGCATATCGGTTTACTAAAGAATCTACTGAGGCTTTTAATTTATGCTCCTACTCAGGTCAAAAAGTAATCAATAAAAAAATGGATTTGATGCCTGTGTTTGAGTTCAATCAATGGTATGTTTGGGGTAGAATTTACAGTAAAAAAATTATTAGCTTTGAATACTTTGAAGATGGGCGAAGATATGAAGATATAATGTTTACTCCTTATCTTTATCTTAAGGCAAAGGTTATTTATAGCATAAACAAACCATTGATTGGTTATAGACACACTCCTAATAGTATAACTAAGAGCGTAAAAGAATGTGATTATCTTGATATAATATACGCATTGCAAAAGTTTAAGAAATATACAAATAAACAGGTTGATACCGATATAAAAATCCTTTTGCTTAATTCGAGAGTACGTACATTTAGTTATCTCAAATTTATTAGTAACAATGTTTACGGATACTTTAAAACTTTAGAACAAACAAAACTCATTGCAAACGACATTTTAAATGATAACAGTTCTGTGGATGTAAAATATAGAATAAAACGGTCAAAATTGTTAACTATAAGATATTATCGCATGTCAAGTACATTTTCATGGTTAAAAAAGAAATTAAACACCCTATTCAATTCATAATTTTCTTTTTGTATATGTAAAGCCATTAAATCTAGAGTTTATTAAATGAAAAATAAAAAGATTTGTCTCTTTATTAATGCCCTGCATAATTCCGGTGGTACAGAAAGAATTATCACTCTATTGGCAAACGGACTTACAAATATTGACTATGAGGTCCACATTGTAACAATACTGAAAACTAGCGAACCTTTTTTTCAGTTAAACGATAAAATTAATTTAGTAAGTTTATGTAACCATGAATCATTAACTTCAGAATTGGAAAGATTAAAGATAATTTTTGCACTTCGAAAATACTTAAAGAGTAATGAAATAAAAACTATAATTGCGGTTGATTCATTATTATGTATATATTCTTTACCGGCTGTGCTATTCACTAATATTCGTCATATATGCTGGGAACATTTTAATTTTAAAATTGATCTTGGGGTAAAAGCACGTAGATTAGCAAGGCAGTTATCTGGATTGCTTTCAGATGAAATAGTTGTATTGAGCGAAAAAGATAAAAAATATTGGCAAGAAAAGTTATTGTTTAAAAAAAGCAAATTACGGGTTATCTATAATGCCTCGCAGTTTCATATCACTAATAACGATTATCCTGCTGACAGCAAGAATATAATAAGCGTAGGAAGATTAACAGATCAAAAGGGCTTTGATCTTCTTTTACAGGCTTGGAAAAAGGTTCACAATGAATTTCCCGATTGGACTTTAACAATTATTGGGAGTGGTCCTAAAAAAGATAGTTTAGAACAATTAGCAACAAAATTGAGTTTAAACAAGTCGATAAAATTCATTGCTGCTACACAAAATATTACTGATTACTATCAAAGTTGCGGTTTTTTATGTCTTCCGTCCAGGTATGAAGGATTTGGTTTGGTTCTCATTGAAGCTATGTCTTTTGGCGTTCCAGCGATTGCATTCGATTGTGATTGTGGGCCTTCTGAAATATTAGATATGGAAAACGGGATTTTAGTACCAAATGAGAACATTAAAATATTCGCTGAATCTCTGAGATTAATGATTAGTCAAAAAAGTTTAAGAGTAAATATGTCCAATAATGCTAAATTAAAGGCTAATGCTTTTACAAGTGAAAAATTCACAGAATGCTGGGATAGTGTATTGAGAAATGAGAAATTATAATGTATTGGATTATTTTCTTAACCTTTCAGTTCATATGTGTTTTATTAAGCTGGCAACTGCCGTTTTTAAAAAAAATCATTTTTACCTTAATGATTTTTATATTGATGTTTTTTATGATAGATGGGTATTTTAACGGTATTGATTGGGTTAATTATTACTATGGCTTTATTACTTATACAGATGTAATGGATTATCTTTCATCATATGAACCTTTATTTGGCTCTGAGATTTTTATCCTGAAATATTTGTTTACTGATTTCTATTTATCTATAGCAATGTACTATTTTATATTATCGGTATTACTGTATTTCGCTATAATAAAACTAAGAGGGTTGTTTGACTTTAATATATGCCTGTTCGTCTTCTTGTTAATCGTAATCAATGGTATAGATCTATTTAATGATCAAATTAGACAAGCAATGGCATTTGCTATATCTATATTTGCTTTTCTTAAATTATTAAAAAATGAGAAAACTAGATTTATTATTATTGCATTTTTAGCTGTTTGTTTCCATTTTTCTGCCATTGTGGTTTTATTATTTTATCCTCTGGTAACGAAAAATAAAAAAAAGTGTTATTTTCTTTGGTGGCTGTGCTGCATTTTGTATAGTAATACTTAGTCTTTCGAATGAACTATTTTCAAATGTAATATCTTTATTTGGAGCGCCTGGGGCTGTTATCTCAGCAAAAATCAAAGTATATTTTTCAAAATTCGAACCAACATTCGGCTTGCTCGCTATTGTCAATTTATTGATCATATTTAGATATTTCGTAGCAACGAAATATGAAACAGAAATTGAACGCATTCTTTGGAATGGAAGTTTTATTGCTTCTTTATTGCATTTGTCATTTTATTTTTTCCCAATACTGCATCGTTTAAATCCGTACTTTAATCTATTCTATTGTTTACTTTCTGCATATTACCTGCGTAGTTTAATAAGATTGTTAACAATAAATAGGATTGTAAATTACTTATCTATATTATTAATTATCGCCTCTGTGAATATTTCCTATTTTAATGATCCTGCTAGGCCTGAAAACTACAGGGGATACACATTAGATTATTTGCTCGGGTATTATGATATCGATAAAGATAAAATTAAAAGATGTAACTCATTTATTACAGATGTTCCTTTTTGTCGGTGGTAATTTATGAAAGTTGTTTTTTCCTCAAATACGGCATGGTATCTTTATAACTTTAGGAAAGGTACAATAAAAAAATTTATTGAAAAAGGATACGAGGTTTTTATTATAGCACCTACTGATAAATATTCATATCAGTTAAAAGAATTAGGCTGTAAAATTAATCATTTATATATACGTAGCAATTCACTAAATCCAGGTCATGATATTGTCACATTAGTGCATTTATTATCGTTATACATTAAAATAAAACCTAGTATTATTTATAACTTTACACCAAAGATTAATATATACAGTTCTCTTGTTTCATATTTTTTCCCTAGAGTGAAAGTCGTTAATAATATTGCTGGATTAGGCACGGCCTTCATTAATGAAGGTATGAAAAAAAAATTGTTAAGTAATTTATATAAAATTTCACAGAAAAGAGCAGATTTTGTTTTTTTTCAAAATAATGAGGATCATAACTATTTTGTCAAGGAAAAAATAGTTTGCGAGGCTAAAACTAAACGAATTTTAGGTTCTGGTGTTAATTTGGAGTTTTTTAAACCTACAAAAATAACTAAAGAAGAACATATTAAATTTTTACTTGTGGCCAGATTGATTGAACAAAAAGGTATTAGGCTATATGGGCTTTGTTGAATAAATCAGATTTCGGGTAAGTCTCCCCCGTAGCGGGTTGT
>NZ_JACASJ010000202.1:0-3586 GCF_013391025.1 Enterobacter sp. SECR19-1250
GGAGCACCTCAAAAACACCATCATACACTAAATCAGTAAGTTGGCAGCATCACCTATGTGCTTGAAGAATACCAGGGTGAAGGGCTCGGAAGATGGGTTATGGAATGCATACATAGTCACCCCATTTTTGATCGGCTCCGCAGGGTGATGTTATTTACAACCACAGCGCCCTGGCTTTATGAAAAGTTTGGCTACGAGCCGGTAAAAAGAGAAAACTATGCATGGACTATTACGCGTCCTGATATTTACACCGGTGGAAAAAGCCTGACTGATAAATAGACCTAAAACAATTGCAAACGCTATCAGCCAGGCATGCATTACCGGGCAATATATTTTTAGATAAAAATGAATGTAATGATCCGCGTTGTGCTTCAGTTTGCGGATGCTGTCGGTCTGATGGTGATTTCTGTTGTATCAACGCTTTCCGGTGCCTCAATGATATGCCTTACGGCACGGGCAATGTCAGCAGGTTGAAGTGCAACAGCGCGGTAAACATCCATCGCCGCCATGGTTTCTGCATGGGTAATGGTTGAGGCCAGTTCACTTTCCACTACGCCAGGATTAACGCACGTTACGCGAATTTTAGAGCTTTCCTGTCGTAAACCATCTGAAATAGCCCGTACCGCAAATTTAGAGGCACAGTACACTGCCGCCGTTGGTACAACGGAAAGTGCACCAATAGAGCCAATGTTTATTATCTGACCAGATTCCTGCGCTTCCATCAGCGGAAGCACAGCGCCAATACCCCACAGCACACCCTTGATATTAACGTCAATGATGCGTTCCCATTCATCCTGTTTGCCAGCCGAAAGCGGTGAAAGCGGCATAACGCCGGCATTGTTGATAAGAACATCAACACGGCCCCAGTTATCCAGCGCGGCCTGTAAGAAGCCAGCCATAGACTGTCGGTTTGTGACATCTAGCTGCTGGGCTTTCGCGATACCACCCGCACTGCAAATTTCTGCGGCAATCGCCTCGGTACGCTCCACTCTGCGTGCTCCCAGTAAAACCTTCGCGCCTGCCGTTCCCAGCTCTCTGGCAATGCCTTCTCCAATACCACTTGATGCGCCGGTGATTACTATCACTTTATCCATGATGCTCTCCTTCAGTTGGGTTCGAAGAGATAATAGAACTTGATGATTAGTTCCAGTATCCTGCTTTTACTGGACTCACTGGTTAGCAGCGTTAAACAATGAAGATAGATCTTAACCTTTTACCCGTTTTCATCGCGGTGGCAGAAGAGCATAGTTTCAGTAAGGCCGCGGCACGGCTGGGCGTTACCCGTTCGGCGGTCAGTCAGGGAATACGACGGCTTGAGGATGCCTTTGGGACAATGCTGGTCATGCGCACGACACGCTCAGTGAATTTAACGGAAGCGGGAGAACGGCTGCATAAATCTCTGTCATTACCGGTAGCCGGTATTGAAGCCGCATTCGATGATATGGCTTCTGACGATATGCCACGTGGCCTTCTCAGGATCGCAGTGACCTCGATTGCGGAAGAATTTCTTTCGGGTCCGCTAATCGCCTCGTTTGCGGCTGCGAACCCAGCGGTGACGCTTGATATTGTTGTCACGGATGAGGAGTTTGATATCGTGGCAGCAGGTTACGATGCTGGCGTGAGGCTCGGAGAAGTCATTGAAAAAGATATGATTGCTATTCCGCTTACCGGAAAGCAACGTGAAATGGTGGTTGCCTCTCCCTCCTATCTCTCAGCCAACGGCATACCCATTCACCCGCGTGAGCTGATGCATCATCGATGCATTGGCTGGCGACCAGCCCCGGATGTTGCGCCTTATCGCTGGCCATTTGAAGAGAACGGAAAAGCGTTCGACCTGTCGATTGAACCGCAGATTACAACTAACGATCTGCGTCTGATGCTGAGGCTGGCACTTGCCGGTGGCGGCATAACGCTTGCCACTCAGGAAACATTCAGGCCGTATATTGAAGGAGGTCAGCTTGTATCATTGCTTGATGATTTTCTTCCCCATTTTCCTGGCTTTTATCTGTACTTCCCTCAGCGTCGCAATATTGCGCCAAAGCTACGCGCCCTGATTGACCATGTCAGGGAATGGCGGCAGCAATCTGCTTAATCGGAGGCGTGGCTGTGCCCGGCGGCGCTACGCTTGCACGGGCCTACGGTGAGTGTCGAGGCGGGTTTGTTTGATGATGGCAATTGATGATTGGTTTTCGCAGGTAAGGCGTAGCCGCCACCCGGCAATGCAGCTTTTAAAGCCGCATCCTGTTCGATCAGGACGTTGGCTAAGAATCTTGAAAACATTTTGTCGTGCCGGTGAGTGCATTTGGGGGGGGATTGATCAGGAGGATCATTATGCGATGTGCTAAAGGCTTTATTTGGGTCGTAAATATTCATGATATAAAGCCCGTTCCTGCTACTCCTGTAGCAGGCAGTAGCACTGCCACAGTAATGTGGTCTATCCGATTGGATAGACATAATTAAATTTTATAAAAATGCTGTTTCGCTACTAATAATTTTCTTCACTTCAAGCCCTTTAAATTTGATGCCAACGCCATGTTCCTGATCTAAATCGGTCGAGAACATGAACCCAAATTCATTGTCCTCATCTGGAGAAAGATAAACTTTCAGCAAAATCAAGTCGTTTGCCTCCGCACCATATATACGCTTGCTATATATCTGGGTTTCAGTTGCGACTTTCTCGAAAAAATATTTCTGATTCTTAATAATAAAATCGATGTCTTTTTTCATTTTTTCATCGACCGAATCAAATTCACGGTTTATGCACTGGATGAGAGAAGGACCAAATGCCGATAATACTAAATCGACTGAAACACCTTCATCGCCTTCATAAAAATCCAATTTAAGTGACATTACCCCCCTATTTCATTTTGTATTCAATGAGTTGGATATTTTCTTTGTTTCAAGAGACTCGAACTTAACCCTCTGATATTTTTCGAATTGACTTATAGAACCTTAATACGGGAAAGACACAACGAAGTGCAGCAATTTTTGCACTCTAATGGAACGTTAAGTATCTACGAATTAAAAGAAGAGCCGGTAGGATTATTTTCCAACCGGCCATTTACAATACAGAAGTTACTTTCTTGAGAAGGGAAAAAGGCATTCTCTAAAAGAATTTTCCTTCACTTCACTTTGAAATTCTCGACCATTTTCAAGTTCTAATTTATCTAATTTAGCCAAAACAAATCTTTCGTTCTCAGCATGGCCTTTATTATAAAAATCAATAGATTGCTGCCCTAAATCATCAATTTTTATTAGTTTAGAAAAAATAGAGTTAATCAGAGGACTACCTGCATACATTACAGATTCGGTTTCCTCACAAGAAAATTTCAAATACATTATCGCTTTTTTCAAGGCGACTACCTCACTTTGACTTAAAGTCAAAGATTTTTCTTGGTTATCAGCCACACCTACCTCCTCTGGACTTTATTTGCTCCTGATTCATCTTCAGTCGTTGCTCATAAGGTAAATGGGATACAATATCATAAGGATTTTTACCTGCATGTAGTACCTCACCTAATTTCAACCGGCCGGAGACTTTGTTGAATAAATCGAACTTTTGCTGAGTTGAAGGATCAGATCACGC